>NZ_ALVC01000354.1:0-4196 GCF_000293195.2 Sphingomonas sp. LH128 | reverse complement strand
CCGCCGCGCATCCCGATCCCTTCAACATCCCTCTACGGGATCCTGGAATCAGCAATGCCACATCAAGGCAAGCGCCTTTTTCCGCAGCCTGTTAAGTTCCCGTTCCGCGATCGCATGAGTTGGTTGCGCTTTCCAGATTTTGGCGTTGCCGGTTGTGTATCGGATGAAAACTCTGTTCGAGTGCGTCGAGAATGTTGATGCGCTTGGGCGAGATCGAGAGCCTGTTCCAGGAGTTCAACCGCCAGATGAAAATCTGCGGCTATCTGCCGACGGCTGAACAGACCGGCGATTGCGGTCTCGTCACGGCGCAGCGCCAGCACCATACGGTAGATGAGAAGGCACGAATGGATCTGGACACCGCAAAAAACTTGTGACGCTTGACGGAGTGAAGTAATTCACTGTTTTTGCGCGAGAACGGAGGCGATGATGGCGGATCATCCGGGTTTATTCGATCTTTCGGGCCCATGTGCGGCGTTGCGCGTCGAAGATCGAAGGTAGATAGGGTCATCCAAGTTTAAGATCATTTCAAAAAGGAAATGATCCATTCTATACCTCATATGCAATGCGTTAACCCGAGAATGTTTGGCCGGAGGCGGCTTTTACCCTGTAAAAACCTCATTTTGTTCCTTTTTTATAAGACCAGTGTATCATTTACAAGCTCTATAAGCCGGGGTTGATACCATGTTATCTAAGGTAGGATTTAGTCATCTAGCGGCATTAGGTGTCATGACCTTCAGTATGACGGCGAATACACGACCTGTAGGTGGAGCCTTTGCTGACACCTCCGCCACAACCACGCGGTTGGCGCCTTTAGCGCCTGGCATGTGCGAATTGCCAGCAGGCTGGGATGCAGTAAATGAATTGAAACCGGAATTTTTGATTTTCGGTGAGTTACACGGGACCGAACAATCTCCAGCATTTGTCGGCCAGGTTGTTTGCGCTTTGGCGGCGTCGGGGGAGAGAATACTTCTTGCTGTGGAATTTGATTCTTCCCTAGATTCTCAATTTCAATTTGCTTGGGGGTTGCCGCAAGATCAATATCCGGAAGCTTTGAGTAAAATAGGCTGGGTTGGCAGAAGTGATGGCATAGCGAGTCAAGCGATGTTTAACCTGCTAGTGCAATTACATGCGTTTAAATCAGCAGGCGCCGCGATCAGCATTGTTGCCTTCAATGGGGCAAAAGACAGCGAGCAGCAGGCTAGATTTTCTGCGCTTCCAGGGCAGAACCCCCACGAAGCGGCACAGGCAGAGAATATCATGCTAGCTGCACAAGCTGACAATTACGATCTGACAATTGTGCTTGTTGGAAATATACATGCGATGAAGCAACCAGTCCAACGGCCGGAGACTACGTTTGAACCAATGGCTATGCGCTTGGCGCGCTCAGGTGTAGTCGTTTCCTTAGATATGCAAAGTTCCGGTGGAACGGCGTGGAACTGTCAATTGAAAGCAGGATACGTCCCTCACGCCGGAAAGCCGATTACTGATGACGCCATCTCTTGTGCAAATTACGACGTCAGGCCTGATGGTGGCTCTGAAAGACTGCTGCCAATGACAATACACCTCAATACAAGCGAGAAATTAGACAATATTTATGATGGCGTTTTTTCAGTCGGTAATGTCACTGGATCATCTCCTGCGGTCCCTAAATTTTGATTTCAGGAGAAACGTATTTTTACTGGACAACGCTTAATATAGGTTGGCACGATATGCCCACTATCTACCAGCACTTTTCTAGTTAGAGAATTTATATTTGCGGGTTTGGTATTAGAGATAGTAGCTAGGCGGCTATTCCAGAATGAGAACAAAAAATCTTGCTTCCAAAAGCTCCGGGGCACAAAATGTGTCCCAGCTGCTTCGGAAATTTCATCTAAGCTGCTGAAAATGCTCGCCTTGGTGAGCAGCACCCGTGCGTACAATGCATGTGTGGCGTCACAGGGGCGCTAAACGTTTGCGGCACTGGCCGCCAGCGCTGGAAGGGGAGGAAATTTCTGCAATCCGTGAGGACGTTCGGGCAGCGGTTTGATAAGGGAGAGCCTCGGCGGCCCTCCCCTCGACGGTTAAATCTCGTCATCCAGTCGCCCGGTGACGGCGTAGACTACCTTGTCGATCATCTCCATCGGCATCGGGCTGTAATCGCCTTCGTCCACCGCGAGATAGCCCAGCTCCCCGTCCGTGATGACGTACTGCGTGAAGTAGCTGCACCGGGCGCGGCGTGCTGCCTTCGTGCAGGCCGCAAAGTAGGCGGCATCGTCGGCGAGCGCTGAGTTCGAAATCGTCTGCATAATGACCTCCTGTCTTCTTGATGACAGGCTTGCAGGCGCGTGCGGCGATCGGCCGGGTCAGGGACGCCCGGGTTTATCCGGGCGCCGCGCAGCGGGGAGTGGGGGAGCCGATTTGGTCGTAGCTGTAGCGGAGCGAAGCGGGAGTGGAGGCTGCGGCAAAATTGGGGGAACCGCTCATCCTTGAGGCGGCCGAGCGGCGCATGACACCATCGAAAGTCTGAGAGAGAAGTTTCCACCCTATCGGCTGGGCGCTGCGCCGGAATATCAGGCCCGCTACCTGCCCGGATACAATCAGCTATCGGGCTGGGCGACGTGGAATGTTCCCCGCTATTCCGGAACTTGTTTTCTGCCCAGGGTTGATCATGATCCCACCGCAAGTCAGTTATCTTTCAGGAGATCATATTGGCGATTTTCGGATGGTTCAGGAAGGCGAGACCAAAGGTCGAAACGCCGGAAATGGACTTGGAACAAACACTGGGGTCCCTGGTCATGGCGGGACTTTCCAAAAATGACGGACTTTCTCCGCGTTACAGGCCCGACATCACGTCCGAAGAGGACTTCGAGGCTCGATCTGCCGACCTTCCTCTGGTTGTGGTATGGGGCGAGCATGAGACTTCCGAGGGATTAGCGTTCTCGATGTCGATCAATGCGCACCTTGTGGAGACCATGTTGTTGGAATTTGTTTCCAGCGATGACCACTGGTTCCGACCTGTCCGCAACAGAGTGATCGAGGACCTCAAGTCGGCCAGCATGGCCGCGATGATGAATACCATCGAGGCGACCAACGCACCGCCGAGCGCGATCTGCCAATCACTGGATATATATTAATATCACACCCGCTCTTTGGCCGCATCCCGGCATGTAAGCTCAATTTTCATGCCAGGATTAGTTTGTAGGTTTTGCAAATATAAACAGAAGGCCGCTTCTATAAATAAATACCTGTTCACTCCGAGCTGGCGCAGGCGCTCACTTGCAAATTCTGCTCCCCGGCGGCGCCGGGGAGCAGGCCCGGCATCAGTCGGCGGGGTTCCAGATGATGGCGTAGGTTTCCTCATCCTCCTGACCGGCTGCACGCCCAAGGTTGGCATAGAGGCGCCGGGGACCGAACTCGGGCGCTGCCAGGGTGAGCGACACGTAGTCGTTTCCGGTTGCCTCGCTGCGGCGCTGCCATCCCGCGCCGACCTCGACACCCGCCGATGTGATGCGAAAATCGGGATGGCTGTCGGCGCTCTTGCGCGGGTTCGGGGAGATTTCGATTTCGGCACGGATCGAGAGGGTGCGAAGCTGGCCCTTGAAGATCGAGCCGGAGCGGGTGACGTAACCGATTGCGGGCATGTTCTGTCTCCTGAAGGTCCGCCCGAACCATCCGGGCGATAGGCAGACCGGCAGAGCGGCGCCAGCAGGGGTGCTAACCGTCAGGCCGTAGCGCAGCGGAGGACCGGAGCCGCAGGCTTATTTGAAGCGCAGCGCCCGCGAGGAGCCCGCCTCGGCGGGCGGGGAAATAAGCAGGAGGCGATGGTTTGGCAGGCATGCGCGATGCTCCAGGTCAGTGCCTTTGGAGCCGATGGTTTCGGGCATTGCACGGGGGCAGAGCATTTTCATCGATATTCGGAAAAAACACCCACGACGCCTGAAGGGCCCGAGGCAAAGCTGCACGCGCTCACGGCGCGAGATGACAGGATAACCCGCGCCTTGACGTTGCTTCCGCCTTCCCTTGTTTGGGTCCGCCAGTTCGCGGCGACATGGTCAGCGGCAGAAAGCCTAATGGGGGGCGAAACAGTCGCGGCCTGTACTCAGGCGGCGGCCTCGATCCGCATCCTGAGGCCGAGCGCAGGCAGGACCTTGAGCATGGTTTCGAGGGTCGGATTGCCATCAGGGCCAAGCGCCCGGTAGACCCAAGTTGAACAGTGC
>NZ_ALVC01000353.1:0-67711 GCF_000293195.2 Sphingomonas sp. LH128 | reverse complement strand
CTCAAGCAGGGCAAGGTCGTGGCGCTGGACTGCGTGAACATGGTCAAGGACTACGTGCAGGGCCGCAAGCTGGTGGAAGCGGGTGCGACGCCTGATGTCGAGCGCCTCGCCGACGCAGGCGTACCGCTGAAAGAACTGGTGTGAGGATGACGTCGTCCCGGACCCGATCCGGGACCGCTGGCCGTGAACCGCCTTGCGACGACGAGAGCAGCGAGGAAGTGATCGGGGCGATTGTCAGGGCGCGACCCGGCAGGTAGGCTCGTCGCCTCGAACAGCAGTAGAGGTCGCGCCGGATTGTTTCCTTCCAAGCCCATCGTTCCGACCGTTGCTCCACATGACGCTTGAAGCACAGGCGAGAGCAGCGTTGCGACAGGGGGACCTGAAGGGCGCGGCGTCGGCGGCGGGTGCGCTGGCGCAGGCGAGGCCGGACCAACCGGCGGGTTTTTTCCTGCTTGGCGTGGCGGCGGCAGAAGCGGGGCAGATCGCGCGTGCGGTGCCCCTGCTCGAAGCGGCGGTCGCGCGCGGGCCGGAGCCGGAGCATCTTGCCCAACTGGCCAAGCTGCTCATCCTGCTGCGGCGCGACGGGGAGGCGGCAGACGCGGCGCGGGAGGCGATGGCGCTGTCGCCGATGGATGCGCGCACTTTCGACACCATCGGGTGCGTACTGGCGCGCCTCGGCGATCACGAAGCCTCGCTCGCGCCGTTCGCTGCCGCAGTGGCAGCCGAGCCGGACGACCTCGAATATCGCTACAACCTTGCGGCCGCCAGCGGCTTTACCGGCCGTCTCAATGAGGCAAGCGCTCACTACGAGACGATCCTTGCCGCTGACCCGGTCAATGCGCGGGCGCATTACGCCCTTGCCATCCTGTCACGGCAGACCGCGCAGGCCAATCACGTCCCCCGGCTGAACGCGGCGCTGGCGGCGGTACGTGAGCCGGACGCTGCGCTGCGCATTCGCTATGCGCTGGCCAAGGAGCACGAAGATATCGGTAACTCCGCCGATGCGTTCCGCCACCTGTCGGCCGCCAACGACGCGCACAAGCGCAGCATCGGCTACGATTTCGCGCAGGATGCCGAGATATTCGACGCAATCGAAACCGTGTTCGAAAAGGGCTCGCCGGTAAGAAGTGAAGGGCGGCGCGGCGCCGCTCCCATATTCGTGGTCGGCATGCCGCGCACCGGAACCACGCTCGTCGATCGCATCCTGTCCTCTCATCGCGACGTCGAGGCGGCCGGTGAATTGCAGGCGATGCCGCTGGCGGTGAAGCTGCTGGCAGGTACTCCATCGCGCCGCGTCATCGACGGCGAAACCGTTGCGGCGAGCGTCGCTGTCGATGCTGGGGAACTGGCCGCCGCCTACCTTGAGCGTGCGGCCCATCACGTGGCGGCGCAGAAGCCGCGCTTCACCGACAAACTGCCTGCCAATTTCCTGTACATCGGGCACATTGCGCGCGCCTTGCCCGATGCCCGGATCGTCTGTCTGCGTCGTAATCCGATGGACACGATCTGGAGCAATTACAAAAATCTGTTCGGAAGCCAGTCGCCTTACTACGCCTATTCCTACGATCTGATGGATACCGCACGCTACTATGCGCGCTTCGACCGGTTGATGAAGTTATGGCAAAGCCTCTGGCCGGACCGCGTGTTGCAATTGTCCTATGAGGCGCTCGTCGCCGATCAGGAGGGCGAGACGCGGCGAATGCTTGCTCATTGCGGACTGGAGTGGGACGAGGCCTGCCTCGCCTTCCACGAGAACCGCGCCGCCGTTGCCACGCCGAGCGCGGCGCAGGTTCGGCGGCCGATCAACGCAGATGCCGTCGAGCGCTGGCGTGCGCATGAAGCGGCACTCGCGCCAGCGCGGGCATGGCTGCAGACGCAGGGTATCGACGCCTGAGCCCATCGCTCCTCACCGCGAGCGCGGCGAGATAAGCCATGCCAGTCGCAGTGACAGCCGGCATAGGGGTCAGGAAAGCAACCTCGGCACCGACATGGTGCGGATGGAGAAGCGGGCGTCGGGATGCTCCACCCCGTCGCGGTGCGCGGCACGGTGCTGGACGACGCCGTTCTTGCCGAAACCCTGGACCACCGGCCGATCGGTCTTGCTCGACAGCCAGAGGCGTAGAAGGTGGCGCTTGCGCTGCGGTTCGGGCCAGTCGAAGAACTCGGTGCGCGAGTGGAGCGCGGCATAGTTCGACAGCCACTGGATGTCGCCGGGACGAAAATCCATCGCGATCGCCATGCCGGGCTCGTACGTGATTTCGTCGAAAAGGCGCAGGACTTCCAACTGATCCTCGGTCAGCTTCGGCACGCCGGGGTACTCCTGCGCCGTCACGATATAGAGCGAACCGGCATACATCGAGAAAACCCCGTCCTCCACACTCACCACCGGCGAGGTGTAGGTATCGGCGGGCGCTTCCGCGTCCTGGCGCCTCCAGTCCCAGTGGAACGGCTCGAGCAGCAGGTGAGCAAGGTCCGGTCGGCGGCGCAGGATCTCGTTGTAGATCTCCGCGCCTGAGACCAGGCACGACAGCCCGCCTTCGCGCGCGCCGCGCAAACACATCAGCGCGACGATGTCGGAACTGTCGGAATGATAGACCAGCTTGTCGCGCACCTTGGAGGACTTCGCAGTGGGATCGTCCATCGTCTTGTCGCTGGTGGCGTAGACGTGGTCGAGCAGGTCGCCCATCTCGTTCTGGCGGATCGGATCGCCCATGTGCAGGCCTAGCACGTAGTAGATCGCACTCGACAGCGCATCGGAATAGAGGTCCGAACGCAGCCCGCGCACCAGCACGAAGCCGCGCCCGAAATCGACGTCCTCTCGCCACGCCTTCACCGCATCGGCGCAAGCGACCAGCGGATAGTCTTCCGCCTGGACGAAACGCAGGTCAGGGTCGTCCTCGAGGAAGCGGTTTCCCAGCGTTTCCAGTTCGGCGAGCTGGTCCGCGTCGAGTTCGTAGACCCAGTCCTGGCCCTCCATCAGACGATCCCCGCGCCATGCGGCGGCGGTCAGGACGGGGCCGAGGGCGGAGGATGGAATTTCGGCGACGGTCATAACGGCATGTCTCCTGTGGCGCGTGGCGGCACTCTAGGCATGCTGACATCGCATTGTCTTGATGCTGGACGCACGCGAACGTGCACGAAAGTTCACCATGCATAGCCGCTGGAATTGATTTCTGTGCACTGACTTGGCTTGAAAAGCCGCACATGTGGCGGTTTTACGTTGACCGCATGATTTTTTGTATACTAAAATACTGTCGTAACTGTGTCGATTCGACGGTTCATCGGGAGCTTGCGCAATGGCGGCGAATGCTGCGCTGGAAGACAATTACGCCGTGGCGTTTGGCGGAAAGGCCGGCTTCGGGCGCTTCCCGGCGCTGGTTCTGATCGATTTCGTCGAAGCCTACTTCGCGCCAGACAGTCCGCTTTACGCTGGAGTCGAGGACGCATTGACATCGGCGCTGCGCGTGCGTGAAGCCGCGCGGGCAGCGGGCGTGCCTGTGATCCTGACCAACGTGACGTACCACCCCGGCGGTATCGACGGTGGCCGCTTCTTCGAGAAGGTCCCGGCGCTCGAGGCTTTCATCGCCGGCAACCCGATGGGCGCATGGCCCAAGGGGCTGGAACCGCAAGCGGACGAGATCGTGCTGACCAAGCAGTACCCCAGCGCCTTCTTCGGAACTTCGCTTGCCGCGACGCTGACCGCGCGGGGCATCGACCAGGTGATCCTCGGCGGCCTGTCCACCAGCGGCTGCGTGCGCGCGACTTGCGTGGATGCCATGTCGCACGGCTTCCGCACCGCTGTCGTCGCCGACGCCTGCGGCGATCGCCATCCCGAGCCGCACAAGGCCAACCTCTTCGACATGAACGCGAAATATGCAGACGTCGTCTCGGAAGAGGCGATCATCACCTATCTGTCCGAACTGGAGACCATTCGATGACCGCGATCGAGATCGTCGAAGTTGCCCCGCGCGACGGCTTGCAGAACGAGAAAGTCCTCGTCTCGCTGGAAGACAAGGCCGAACTGATCCGCCGCCTGATCGACTGCGGCGCCCGCCGGATCGAGGTCGGCAGCTTCGTGAACCCCAAGAAGGTGCCGCAGATGGCGGGCACTGACGAACTCCTCGCCATGCTGCCGCGCCGGGGCGACCTGACGTACGTGGGCCTCGTCATGAACATGCGCGGGCTGGAGCGCGGTCTCGCCGCCGGTATCGACGAAGCGGGCGCGGTCTGCGTCTCGACCGACGGTTTCGCGATGCGCAACCAGGGCCAGACCAGCGACGAATCCATCGGTGTCGCGTCCGAAATCGTGCTCGCCGCCAAGGCAGCGGGCAAGAGCGGTCAGGTGACCATCGGCGCCGCGTTCGGCTGCCCCTTCGAAGGCGAAGTGCCCGCCGAACGCGTCGTCGCCATGGCCCGCAAGCTCGCCGAAGTGGCCCCGCGCGAGATTGCGCTGGCCGACACCATCGGCGTCGCCGTGCCCGCCCAGGTATCGCGCCTTGTAACCCAGGTGCGCGAGGCGATCGGCGGCATTCCCGTCCGCGTCCACCTCCACAACACGCGCAACACCGGCATCGCCAATGCCTGGGCCGCGATCGAGGCGGGGGCGACCACGCTCGACGCCGCGCTCGGCGGGATCGGCGGCTGCCCCTTCGCGCCGAACGCCACCGGCAACATCGCCACCGAGGACCTGCTCTACATGCTGGATCGCTCGGACGTGGCGACCGGCTACGACCTTGCCGCCGCGATCGGCCACGCCAAGTGGCTGGAAACTGTCATGAACAAGCCCCTTCCCGCAATGGTGAGCCGTGCCGGCTCGTTCCCGCAGACCATCGAACAGAAAGCCTGACCGCCATGGACACCCCTAACACCGGCGCCTTGACCGACATCCGCGTGGTCGAACTCGGCCAGCTCATCGCCGGGCCGTTCTGCGGCCAGTTGCTGGGCGACATGGGCGCCGAAGTCATCAAGGTCGAACCGCCGCAGATCGACGGGAAAGGCGGCGGCGACCCCATGCGCAACTGGGGCCACGGCGACGCCAAGCTGTGGTGGGAAGTGGTCGCGCGCAACAAGAAGTCGGTCAGCGCCAACTTGCGCGTGCCCCAAGGTCAGGAGATCGTGCGCAAGCTCGTCGCCCATGCCGACATCCTGATCGAGAACTTCAAGCCCGGCACCATGGAAAAGTGGGGCCTCGGCCCGGACGTGCTGCATGAGATCAACCCGCGCCTGATCATCGTGCGCGTTTCGGGCTACGGCCAGACCGGGCCTTATTCCTCGCGCGCGGGCTTCGGCGGCATCGGCGAGGCCATGGGCGGATGGCGCTACATCGTCGGCGATCCCGACCGCGCGCCGAGCCGCATGGGCGTCTCCATCGGTGACAGCCTTGCCGCGACTTACGGCTGCATGGGCGCGCTGGCCGCGCTCCACGCCCGCGAGCGCACCGGCAAGGGCCAGGTGGTGGACAGCGCACTCTACGAGGCGGTGCTGCAGGTCATGGAAAGCCTGGTGCCCGAGTACATGGTTTCCGACCATGTCCGCAAGCGTACCGGCTCGATCCTTGAAGGTATCGCGCCGTCGAACGTCTATCCCACCAGCGACGGCGAGTACCTGATCGGCGCCAATCAGGACGCGATCTTCAAGCGGCTCTGCCAGGCCATGGGCCGCCCCGAAATCGGCACCGATGAGCGCTATGCGACCCACGTGGCACGCGGCGAGCGCCAGACCGAGCTGGACGATCTCATCGCCGAGTGGACGCGCACGCTGACGGTGGACGAACTGGAGGAGAAGATGATCGAATTCTCGATCCCCGCCGGCAAGATCTACCGGGCGCCGGAGATGCTATCCGACCCGCACTTCGCCGCGCGCGAGGCGCTGATCGACGTCGAGCATCCGCAGTGGGGTTCGTTCAAGATGCAGAACGCCTTCCCCAAGCTGTCGGCGACGCCGTCTTCCGTGCGCCGCCGCGCTCCGCTGGAAATCGGGCAGGACAATGCCGAAATCTACGGCGACCTGCTGGGCATGAGCGAGGACGAAATCGCGGCGCTGAAGGCCGGCGCGGCGATCTGATCACTATCCTCCCCGTTCCGCAGGAATGGGGAGGGAGACCGCCCGCGCAGCGGGTGGTGGAGGGGGATAACCCCTCCGGCAGCCCTGCAGGCTGCCACCTCCCCATCGCTGCGCGACAGGGAGGATAAGGGGGCAATCACCCCTCCGCAGGCTCCAGCCTGGCGTGAAGCGCGCGGCGGATATGCGCCGTCATCAGCGCTTCGGCCCAATCGGGATCGCGCTGGCCGAGTGCGGTGGTGATCTCGACGTGCTCGCGGTAGCTGCGCAGGAGTTGCTCGCGGCTGTAGGCACGCACCGTCTGCTGGACGACCGGCTGCAGCACCAGCTTGCCGAGCAGCGCGGCGAGGCGGTCGGAGGCCGCCGTCTCCAGGATCAGCGCGTGAAAGCGGGCATTGGCGGCAAGGTAGGCAGGCAGGTCGAAATCGAGCGCCTCGATCACCGTACGCATGGCCTCGTTCGCGGCGTTCAGACCAGCGATGACGCTTGTGTTTGCCCGGCTGGCGGCACGGCGGACGGCGTAGGCTTCAAGCATGCCGCGAAGGACGAAGACCTCCTCGAGATCGTCGTTGTTCCATTCGGCCACGAAGGAGCGCTGGCTGTCGGTGCGGCGCACGAAAAGCTCGGCCTCAAGTTGTCGGATCGCGGCGCGGACGGGGGTGCGCGAGACGCCGCAGAGCGCCGCCAGCTCCTCTTCCTTGAGCTGCGTGCCGGGGGGGAGTTCGCCCGAGAGAATGCGGCTGCGCAACTCTTCATAAGCCTGATCGCTGGCTTTCGACACCTCGAACCTTCCTGCATTCGGCGGCACCCAGAGGGGGGCTAACGGCACCCAAAGGGGGGCATGGCGCAACCGGGCAGTCCGGAAAGGACCGCTTCAAAGCGCCATGCCCCCCTTGCAATGATACGCCAGCCGGGCCGTGCGTGAAAGCTCTTTGTATACTAAACTACCAGCGCCCTCCCAGCGCGCGGAACAGATCGACTTGCGCGAAGGCCACCTCGCGTTTTGCGGCTGCGGAATCCGCTTCGGCGCTGGCAAGGGTGCGCTGGGCGTCGAGGACATTGAGGGCATCGATCTGACCCCGGCTCTGGCGGGCGAGGCTGACGTTGGCTGCGCGGTTCGCCGCATCGCGCGAGGCGGCGAGGCGTTCCTGCCGGAGCAGGGCGTTGCGGTAGGCGGACAATGCGGTTTCCGTTTCGCCCAGCGCCGTCAGCACGGTGCCGTCGAAGGTGGCGAGATCGGCCTTGGCGTCGGCCTTGCTTTCGTTGATGCGGGCGCGGATCGCTTCCTGGTTGGGGAAGGCCCACGAAATCAGTGGGCCCAGCAGCCAGCGCAGCGGGCCGCCGCCGAACACGTCGGTCGCGCCGACCGTCGTGGTGCCGATCGAGCCGCCCAGCGTGATGCGCGGGTAGAGGTCCGCCGTCGCCACGCCGATGCGCGCGGTGTCGGCGGCAAGGCGGCGCTCGGCGGCCTTCACGTCGGGGCGGCGGGCGAGGAGCGTGGCGCCGTCACCGACCGGGATGGGGGTGGCGACATTGGGGGTGGTGTCGCGGGCGATGACGCTGTCGGGCAGGTCCTGCGGGGTGCGGCCGGTCAGCACGGCGATGCGGAACAGGGCGGCGTCGCGGCGGGCCTGCAAGGTCGGGATGGCGGCCGCCTGTGCCTCGCGCAGTTGGGTGACGCGGATGACGTCGAGCTTCTGGTTGAGGCCGCGTTCGAAGCGGGCGTTGGTGATGCGTTCCGAGCGGGCGAGCAGGTCCACGGTGCGCTGGGCGACGTCGATCTGTTCGTTGGCGCTGGTGGCATCGACATAGGCGCGCACGGTATCGGCGACCACGGTGACGCGCACCGCGTCGGCGTCCTCCTGCGCGGCGGCGAGGTCCGCGCGCGAGGCTTCGATACCGCGCTTGACGCGGCCGAACAAGTCCACCTCGTAGTTCACCGAGAGCCCGCCATCGACGCGGCGGCCTTCGCGGTCGTAGCCGGGGAGCACCTGGCTTTCCGACACGCGGCCGTACGTGCCGGTGGCGCTGAGGTCGGTGGAGGGCAGGCGGTCGGCGCGCGATCCGCGCAAGGTGGCGCGGGCCTTCTCGATGCGGGCGACGGCGACGCGGATGTCGGTGTTGGCGGCGAGCGCGTCGGTGACGAGGGCATTGAGCGCCGGGTCGTTGTAGAGCTTCCACCAGGTGTCGTCGGGCGCGGCAGTGGTGACGTCCGCGCTCTGCACGCCGACGAATGGGGCCTCGGCCGAAGCGGGCGGGGTGGGGGCCACATGGTCCGGCCCGACGGCGCAGGCGGAAAGGGCGGTGGCGGCGAGGAGGGCCGCTAAAGTCTGCTTCATCATCGGATATGTCCTGTGTCGATGAAATCGTGAGGTGGGCGCCGGGGCTTCGACAAGCTCAGCCTGAGCGGGTTGGGGGGATTCCGCGAAGCCTTAGGCGAGGGGATTGGGATAAGCCCAACCCCGCTCACCCTGAGCTTGTCGAAGGGCCTCAGCGCCGCCCTTGCGTTACTCAGCCGGAACCGCGTGGAGGTCCGCATGGTGCGGGCGGGGACGGCGGCGCAACTTTTCCGCCAGACCCCGGCACACCACGTAGAACGTGGGCGTGAATAGCAGGCCGAATCCGGTAACGCCGGTCATGCCGAAGAACACCGCCGTGCCCAGCGCCTGCCGCAGTTCGGCACCGGCGCCCTGCGCGATCACCAGCGGGACTGCGCCCAGGATGAACGCGAAGCTGGTCATCAGGATCGGACGCAGGCGGGTCTGCGCGGCGTAGACGGCCGCCTCGACGATGCCCATGCCCTGTTCCTCTTCGGCCTGCTTGGCGAATTCGACCACGAGGATCGCGTTCTTGGCCGCCAGCGCGATCAGCACGACGAGGCCGATCTGGGTGAGGATGTTGTTGTCCATGCCCCGCAGGTTCACGCCCGCCATGGCCGCGAAGAGGCACATCGGTACGATCAGCACGATCGCCAGCGGCAGAGTCAGGCTTTCATACTGCGCGGCCAGCACGAGGAAGACGAAGACCACGGCCATGCCGAAGACGATCGCCGCCGTGTTGCCCGCCGTCACCTGCTGGTAGGCGATGCCGGTCCACTCGAAGCTGTAGCCCGAAGGGAGCGTCTCGTTCGCGACCTTCTCCATGGTGGAGAGGGCTTGTCCGGTCGAGAAGCCCGGCGCCACGCTGCCGTCGACTTCCACGGCGGGGTGCAGGTTGTAGCGCACCACGCGGTAGGGGCCGGTCTTGTCCTGGAAGGTGGCGACCGAACCGATCGGCACCATCGCGCCGGAGTTCGAGCGGGTCTTCAGGTTGGCAAGGTCGGCGATCGAGCCGCGGCTGCCCTGATCCGCCTGCGCGGTGACGCGGAAGGTGCGGCCGAGCAGGTTGAAGTCGTTCACGTAAGCCGAGCCGAGGTAGACCTGCAGCGTCTCGAACACGCGCTCGGGCGGGATGCCGAGCATGTCGGCCTTGCGGCGGTCGATGTCGGTGAAGACGCGCGGGGTGTCCTGGTTGAACAGGGTGTAGACCTGGCTCAAGTCCTTCTGCTGGTTGGCCTTGCCGATCACGCCGCCCGCCGCCTTGGCGAGTTCGGTGTAGCCGCGACCTTCGTTGTCCTCCACGATCATGCGGTAGCCGCCCGGGGGGACGATGCCGTTGATGGTCGGCGGCGGAATGACGAGGACCATGGCCTTGTCGTAGCCCTTGAGCGCTTCCTGCGCCTGCGCCATGATTTCCGCGCCGGTCACGCCTAGTTCCTTGCGCTCCTCGAAGCTCTTGAACGGGAAGTAGATCGCGGCCGAATCCGGCGATGCGGTGCGCGAGGGGCCGTGGAAGCCGGCGAACATCACCGCGCCGCGAATGCCCTTGATCGGCAGGAGACGCTTGGCGATGTCCTTGGTCACTTCATCCGTCCGCTCCAGCGAGGAGCCCGAGGGCAGGAACGCGGCGGCAAGGAAGTAGCCCTGGTCCTGCTGCGGGATGAAGCCGGTCGGCGTCGCCCAGAACAGGCCCACGGTTCCGGCGATGAGGGCGGCATAGGTCGCCATCATGCGCGTGGGGGCCTTGACCAGACGCAGGGTGAGGCGCGCGTAGCTGGCGCTCATGCGGTCGAAGCCGTGGTTGAACTTGTCCGCACCCGACTGGAGCGCGCGGCGCCAGCGCGGGGCTGCGGGTCCGACCCGCTCCTTGTGCTTGAGCAGCAGCGCGGCCATCGCGGGCGAGAGCGTCAGCGAGAGCACCAGCGAGATGACCGTGGCGGTCGAGATCGTCACTGCGAACTGCTTGTAGAACTGGCCCGAGATGCCGGTGATGAACAGCGTCGGCACGAACACCGCGCAGAGCACCAGTACGATCGCGACCAGCGCGCCGGACACTTCGTCCATCGAGCGGCGGGCGGCTTCGAGCGGGGTCAGCCCCTCCTCGATGTAGCGCTCCACGTTCTCGACCACGACGATCGCGTCGTCGACGACGATGCCGATGGCGAGCACGAGGCCGAACAGCGAGAGGTTGTTGAGCGAATAGCCCACCGCCATCAGCATGATCGCGGTGCCGACCAGCGAGACCGGGATCGCGAGGATCGGAATGATCGCCGCGCGCCAGTTCTGCAGGAACACGAGGATGACGAGGACGACGAGGATCACCGCCTCGAACAGCGTGTGGTACACCGCGTCGATCGACTGGCCGATGAACTCGGTGGGGTTGTAGATCACCGAGTATTCAAGCCCCTTGGGGAACTTGGCCTGCATGGCGTCCATCTCGGAACGCACCAGCTTGGCGGTTTCGAGCGCGTTGGAGCCGGGGCGCTGCATCACCGCCATGACGACGGTAGGGTTGCCCGAAAGGTATGTGTTGGTGGTGTAGTCCTGCGCGCCCAGTTCCACGCGGGCGACGTCGCGCACGCGGACCTGATGGCCGTCCGCATCGGTGCGCACAATGATGTCGGCGAACTGCTGCGGCTCGGTCAGGCGGCCCTGTGCCTCGACGCCGATCTGGTAGGCGTTGCCCTTGTCGAACGGGGGCGCACCGATGGCACCCGCCGAAATCTGCACGTTCTGCGCGCGCAGGGCGGCGACGATCTCGCCTGCCGTCAGGTTGAGCTGCGCGGCGCGGCCCGGATCGATCCAGATGCGCATGCCGTAATCGCGAGCGCCGAAAGTCTGGACGTCGCCCACGCCGTCGAGACGGGCGAGGCGGTCCTTCACTTGCGTCAGCGCATAATTGGAGATGTAGTCGCGGTCGTACGTGCCGTCGGGCGACTGCAGGTTGACCACCATCAGGAAGTCCGGGCTGGCCTTCTTGGTGACCACGCCCATCGAGCGCACCGCGTCGGGAAGACGCGGCTCGGCGATGGCGACGCGGTTCTGCACCAGCACCTGCGCGGCGTCGAGGTCGGTGCCGATCTTGAAGGTGACGGTGATCGTCACCTTGCCGTCGCCGGTCGACTGCGAGTCCATGTAGAGCATGTTGTCGACGCCGTTGATCTCCTGCTCGATCGGAGCGGCGACGGTGTCGGCGACGGTCTCGGCCGACGCGCCGGGATACTGCGCGTTGACCGTGACGGTGGGGGGGACGATGTCCGGGTACTGGCTCACCGGCAGGCCGATGAACGCGATGGCGCCGACGATGGTGATGATCACCGCGACGACGCCCGCGAAGATCGGACGGTCGATGAAGAAGCGGGAAAGTCGCATTGGGAGTGCCCCTGATGGGCGCGCGTCAGTCCGGGCTGCGGGCGGTGTGCCTGCAACTTGGGAAGCCGGGCGCGCCGGTTGGCGCGAAAGTCGGGTAAGCGGAGCCCCGGCGCCCTTTGCTGGGGACGCATGGGTTCCGCGCAAAAACTCCCGTCATCCCCGCGAAGGCGGGGACCCATCTGATGCCCGTTCGACAGGCACCGGCAGGAGATGGGTTCCCGCCTTCGCGGGAATGACGGGTCTGTTACTGTGCAGTCATCAGTTGAACGTCGCCTGCGCCGCCGCCGGCTCGGCCGGCGCCGGAGCGCTTTCGACCTTGCCGCGCTCGATCCGGCCCACCTTGGTAGTCACCTTGGTGCCCGGGATCGCCGCCTGGTAGTTGGAAACGATCACCGAATCGCCCGCATCCAGCCCGGAGCGGATCACGCGCAGGTCGTCCACCAGCGGCCCGACCTCGACCGGCTTGGCGGCGACGGTGCCGTCCTTGCCAACGACCATCACCACCTTGCGGGTCTGGTCCGAACGCACGGCGGCGTCGGGAACCAGCGTCGCCTTGACGGTTCCGCCATTGGCGAGGCGCATGTTGCCGAACATGCCCGGCGTCAGGAAGCCGTCCTTGTTGTCGAGGCTGGCGCGGATGCGGATGGTGCCGGAGCTGGGGTTCAACCCGTTGTCGGTGAAGTCCAGCTTGCCCTTCCAGCGATAGGCGGCTTCGTCCTGAAGACGCACCTCCACGTCGGAAGTGGCGCCCTTGGCCTTGTCGCGCTGCGCCTTGAGGAACAGCGATTCAGAGGCGTCGAAGGTGAAGTAGATCGGGCTGACGGCGTTGATCGTGGTCAGCAGCGTGGCGTTCGCCCCGGCATCGCCCGAGACGAGGTTGCCCGCGTCCACCCGGCGATCCGACACGCGGCCCGAGATCGGCGCGCGCACGGTGGCGAATTCCACATCGAGGCTGCGCGAACGCACCCGCGCCTGAGCCGCCGCAAGAGCAGCCTCGGCGGCACGGACGCGCGAGCGCAGGTTGTCGACTTCGCTGGCGGCCATCGCCTCGTCCCCGGTCAGACCGGCGACGCGGGCATAGTCCGAACGGGCGAGCGCGAGGGTGGCGCTGGCCGAAGCCGCATCCGCCCGCGCTTCGGCGAGCGAGGCGGCGTAAGGGCGCGGATCGACCACGAACAGCGCCTGTCCGGCCTGCACGTAGTCACCGTCCCTGAACAGCACCTGGGTAATGGCGCCCGAGACGCGCGGACGCACTTCGACCGTCTTGCTGGGGGCGAAGCGGCCGACATAGTCGTCCCACTCGGTGACGTCCTTCACCAGCGGATGGGCCACCTGCACCAGTGCGGGCGGGGGTAGGGCAGCGGCGGGTTCGGTGCCGCCGATGAACTTCCAGCCAAGCCCGGCGACCGCGACGAGCGCCAGCGCGCCGATGGCGATCTGGGCACGTCGTGATCCGGTGCGCTGCTCGGTGGTCTGTTCGCCGGAAGCGTATTCGGAGGGGATTTCGAGTTTGGTCGCGACTGTCACGCGGCGATGCTCCGGAAGGGGGCGCGGGTGCGCCCGATGGTGTCGATGACGGCGCCGATCTTGGCCTCGGACCAGCCTGCTGCGCGGGCTTCCTTCAGCGCCGAGACCGGCAGGGTGTAACCATGGTGCCAGGCGCGCACGGCCAGACGGCGCAGCGCTTCGAGGCGTTCGTTCGCCAGCGTGGGCGAAGGCGGCGTGGGGCCAAGGACGAAGCGCAGGAACCAGCCGCGCTTGCGCGCCGGTTTCAGCGACTGCATCCCGTCGGTCCGCGCAAGAGCGAGGATGCGCCGCTCGGTAAGGGTCAGCGTCTCGCTGGCGGTGTTGGCCGAAGGGGCCAGCGAGATGGGCAGCGCCTGCAGCGCTGCATCGGAGAAGTCGATGAAGGCCATATCCGTGCTCCTGCGTAAGTAGGGCGAGTTCAGGTGTGCCCCGGCACGCACCCCGGGACAGGGGGGAAGGGTGCGCGCCGGAGCGGCTTCCGGCTTGGGGCAGCCGGAAGGGTGCGGGTAAGGCTCTCCCGTCGCCGGACACGCGAATGTCCAGTCGTCGGCACGAGCCGGATGTGTGTCATCGAGCCGCTTCCCGGGAGGGAGTGCAGCTGTCAGGCGGCCGGTCGGGACCGGTCGGTGATGGGAATACCCGAGGCCGGGGGGAGGCGATTCGGGCGGTTCGTTTCTATACCAAGCGGTATATATTCAGGTCCGGGTCACGTCAAGCAGGTTTCTGTACCGACCGGTAAATTAGGACTCTGAAGAGGGTTTCAAGAGGCTGAACGCCCGTTGAACGAATTTTTTCCGCAAGTGCGAAGGCCCACCTCGCTGCGACTACGCCCTGCGGGCCAAGTCTCGCGACCCTCCCGCATGCGGGAGGGTGAAATGGTGCGCTATACTTCTCCCCTCCCGCTTGCGGGAGGGGTTGGGTTGGTTCAGCGCCCCGGCCACATCGCCAGGAACGTATCCGCAGTACCCTGCAGCTCTTCCGGCCCGGCGCCGCCCTGTGCCTTGACCGAAAGGCCCTGCAGCACCGTGGTGAGGCAGCCCGCGAGCTTGGCGGGGCAGACGCTGTCGGGCAGGTCGCCCTCATCGCGAGCCTGTTCGAAGCGCTTGATGACGGCGGCTTCCGAAGAGGCGCGGCGCTTGATCACGTCGGCGCGGATCGAGTCCGCCTCAGGCGTGCAGGCCACGGTGCTGATCACGCCGAGGCAGCCGTGAGGGTCCTTCTCGCCGCAATGAGTCGCCAGTGCGCCGGTCAGCAGCCGCTCGGCCACGCCGCGCGCGGTCGGCGCTTCGAGCGCCTTCCCCATGTAGGCCAGCTTGTCGCGCTCGTAGAGGTCGAGCGTCTTCTTGAAGAGCGCTTCCTTGTTGCCGAAGCAGGCATAGAGGCTGGGCTTGGTGATGCCCATGGCCTCGGTCAGCTCCGCCATCGAGGCGCCTTCGTAGCCGCGCGTCCAGAACACCCGAAGCGCGGCTGCAAGAGCCTCGTCGGGGTCGAATTCGCGGGGACGGCCCCGGGCGGCTGGGGGCACCGCAGTTGGTGCTGAGCATTTCATACCGGGCGGTATATAGGTTGGGGGTCGGGCAGAGTCCAGTGTGACGGGACTGTCATTTTGGGTAGCCTTCAAGGTCATGGTTGAAGGCGCGGTAACCGATAAAAGCTGTCGTCACCCTGAATTCCATGCGCCGGGATGCCGGGGCAAGTTCGTGTGCTGCATAACCTCAGTCATTCCCGCGAAGGCGGGAACTCATCTCCTGACGCTTCATGTCGCACCGTCATCAGTTGGGTCCCCGCCTTCGCGGGGATGACTGAAATGGTTTGGCTTCAATACGTTCCACTCACCCCGGAAGCATTGTGCCCGTATCGATGAACCGCTGGTGCCACGACAGCGCCTCGCTCGGCAGCGACGGCGCGTGTCGGCCATAGCTGCCGTGGTAGGCGCGGTCGTAATAGTCGCGCAGCGCGTCGCGGTACATCGGGTGCGCGCAGTTCTCGATCACCAGCGCGGCGCGCTTGCGCGGGGTCAGGCCGCGCATGTCGGCAAGGCCCTGCTCGGTGACCAGCACCGCCACGTCCTGCATGATGTGATCGACATGCGCCGCCTGCGGCACGATCGCGGAAATCGCGCCGCCCTTCGCCGTGGAGGGCGTCATGAAGATCGAGACATAGGCATTGCGCGCGAAGTCGCCCGAGCCGCCGATGCCGTTCTGGATACGGCTGCCCATCACGCACGTCGAATTGACGTTGCCGTAGATGTCCGCCTCGATCAGCCCGTTCATTGCGATGCAGCCGAGGCGCCGGATCAGTTCGGGGTGGTTGGAGATTTCTTGCGGGCGCAGGATCATCCGGCTGGCATAGCGCGCCATCTCGGCATTGATCCGCTCGGCCGCCTCGGGGCTGAGCGAGAACGCCGTGGCGGAGGCCACACGTAGTTTGCCCGCGTCGATGAGGTCCAGCATGCCGTCCTGGATCACCTCGGTGTAGGCCGTCAGATCGTCGAACGGGCCATTGACGAGGCCGGTCAGCACGGCGTTGGCGATGTTGCCGACACCCGACTGCAGCGGTAGCAGCGATGCGGGCAGGCGGCCCTTCGCCACCTCATGGCTGAGGAACTCGATGATGTGGTCGGCGATCTTCAGGGCGCTGGCATCGGGCGCGGTGAACGGCAGGTTGCGGTCGGGCGCGTCGGTCTCGACGATGGCGACGATCTTGGCGGGATCGCACTGCAGCGTGGCCTGGCCGATCCGGTCGTCGGGGCGGACCAGCGGGATCGGCACGCGGGCAGGGGGCAGCGCGGTGCCGTAATAGATGTCGTGCATCCCCTCCAGCGCCGGGTTCTGCCACGCGTTGACCTCGAGGATCACCTTGTCGGCACGGTCGAGCCAGGTCTTGTTGTTCCCCACCGAGGACGAGGGAACCAACGAGCCGTCCGGCCGGATCGCGGTCACTTCCACCACCGCGACGTCGAGGGGGCCAAGGAACCCCTGCCACGCCATCGGCGCCACTTGCGACAGATGCATGTCGAGGTAGTCCATCTCGCCCTTGTTGATCCGTTCGCGCGCGATCGGGTCGGAGTTGTAGGGCAGGCGCAGTTCGATGCCATCGGCCTTGGCCAGCGCGCCGTCGAGTTCCGGGCCGGTCGAGGCGCCGGTCCAGACCTTCACCCGCATCGGGCGACCGGCGGCGTGCTCGTCCTCGATCCGCGCGGCCAGCGCCATCGGCACCGCCTTGGGATAGCCGGAGCCGGTGAAGCCGCTCATGCCCACGGTCTGGCCGTGATGGATAAGCGCGGCGGCGTCGGCTGCGGACATGACCTTGGAACGCAGGTCGGCGCGGGCGATACGATCTGTCATGGGATGCCTCTCAATCTCGGTGACTTTCTGGGGGCCGCCGCTCCCATTCGATCCGTGCGTGTGTGAAGACAATATATCAAATATGCACACCACTTGTGCTATATACGTTCAGATGAGTGACCTGATCCGATCCTTGCGGCTATTCGTGCGCCTGAACGAAGAGGGCAGTTTCTCGGCGCTGGGCCGCCGCCAGAACCTCAGCCATACCACGATTGCGCGGGCGATCAGTGATCTGGAACAACATTTCGGCGTGCGCCTGTTTCAGCGCACCACGCGCAGCCAGGCGCTGACGGCGGATGGGGAGCGACTGCTGGAGCACGCGGTGGCGATTCTCGATCAGGTAGGGCTGGCCGAAGCGGACCTCGTGGGAGCGGTGGCGGCGCGCGGACTGGTGCGCGTGGGCGTAACGACGGCGCTCGGCTTCCATTACGCGCAGCGGCTCGGAAGCATCGCGGCGCAGCATCCCGATTTGATGATCGAACTGCTCGTCGCCGACTGGCGCGATGCGGCAGACCACGGTGGTCTGGACCTGTGGCTTTGGGTAGGAGACGGGAGAAACGCCGCCGGAAGCACGCTGCTGGGGCAGCTTCCGCGCGTGCTGGTCGCCGCGCCGGACTATGTCAAGCGTCATGGTGTGCCTGTGACGGCCGGTGAACTGAAGCAGCATCAGTGCCTGACATATGGCTACGCGGCGCGGCCGGCGCCATGGTCGATCGACGGCCGCGAACTCGAGGTGTCGGGTTTTCTGCGCGCCAATTCCAGCGAGGCAGTACTGCGCGCGACGCGAGGGGGACTTGGCATCGGGCTGTTGCCGCGCATCCAGGTCCAGGAAGACATCGAGCGTGGCCTCCTGAAGCAGATCATGCCTGATGCGGATATTCCGTCCATCCCGGTGATGCTCGCCAACGGCTTTCGCGGCATGCGCATGCCGATGCGTGCGCGTGTAGTGATGGACTTCCTTGAGACGGATTTTCCAATCTGACGCATGCCTCAAGAAGAAAGCATTCTGGTCCTTCAATGCGCTTTAAGTTGATAATGTATCTTATGTAAAATAACGAATGACTGATCGGAGGCTGGTCATCAGCCGACCCTCAAGCCGGACCTGCAGTAGATGGGATCGAGTTGGTCGAGCACGGCAAGCTCCTTGCAGGAATTGCATCCGTTATAGACCTCGAGAGCGCACCAAACTTTTCCCTAAGCCTCTAAAGCATTTGGTTCCCGGATATTTCCCTCGAAATCGGAGGGGAACGCAATTGGCGAATCCCGGCGCGTGATTATTCCCTAGCCTGTACGGAGCGCCAGCATGCTCTGCGCGGGAGGTGCACAATGCCCGTTGAGGCCAAGATCTCGTCCGACCTGTCCGGCGTGCGCATCGCCCCTGTCCAAGCCGTGGAAGGTTCGGTTTCGGTCGCCCCTGGCAGCAGCATCGCCCTGAACGTGGCACCCGAAGCGGTGACCGGCTTCAGCCGCGAAGGCACGGACCTCCTGGTGCACCTGCGAACTGGCGAAACCGTGAGAATCGCGAACTTCTACGTCGATCCATCCCGGTTCTCGCAACTGATGCTGGTCGAGGAAGATCACCTCGTGGCCGCGGACGTAGCGCAACTATCCGGCAGCAGCCTTGCCACGCCTGCCTACGTCCCGATGGATGTCATTGCCGGATTTGCCGCTCCGCCTGCGACCGAAGCCGCCGGCATGGTCGCCGGAGCGGCGTCCGGCGCCGGTCTGGGCGCGGGCGTGATCGTTCCGCTTGCGGTGCTCGGTGGCGGCGGACTCATCGCGGTCGCGGCAGGCGGCGGTGGGGGCAATCGCGGCGGCAACGATACGCCGACGACACCTCCCGACACGACCGCGCCGGCCGCACCGAGCAATCTCGTCGTTTCGGCAGCCGGAGACCGCCTCACGGGGCGCGCGGAGGCCGGAGCTACGGTGCTGGTCGATACCGATGGCGACGGAACGGCGAACTACACGTCGATCGTCGGTGCCGACGGCGCTTTCACGGTTGTCCTGGCACCGGCACTCGTCAATGCGGAGCCGATCAGCGTCACTGTCCGCGATGCCGCCGGAAATGTCGGTCCGGCGGCGGGCACGAACGCGCCTGATCTCACTCCGCCCGAGAACGCCACGCAACTCGGTGTCGCGGCGGACGGCACCGGAATCACAGGCACCGGCGAACCCGGAGCGACCGTCACCATCGACATCGATGGTGACGGCGAGCCCGACTACACGGCGACGATCGCCGCCGATGGAACATTTTCGGTCCTCTTCGCTGCTCCCGTCGACAATGGGCAGCCGATCACGGTCAGGGTCACCGACGCGGCGGGCAACATGAGTGACGCGGCGACCGTCCGGGCGCCCGACCTGACTCCTCCACCGGCCACTGCCCCCACCATCGCCCCCAGCAACGGTACCGCGTTGACCGGCACCGCCGGAAGCGGCATCGCGGTTATGCTCACGGATGCCGCAGGGCATACGGTCGGTCAGGCTACGATCGCGGCAGACGGAACATGGTCATTCACTCCGCAACCGCCGCTGACCAATGGGACTGTGATCCGCGTCGCAGCGGTGAACCTGGAGGGGCAGGCTGGCCCGGCGGCCAGCATAACCATCGACTCCCTCGCTCCCGACGCTCCGACCCTTTCACCAAGCAACGGCACCGAGATCGGCGGTAAGGCCGAAGCCGGAACCACCATCTTGGTCACCGATGGCAGCGGTACGCCGCTTGGGCAGGCAATCACCGGCATTGACGGGGCTTGGTCGATGACGCCCGCCAATCCGGTTCCCGATGGCACGATACTGATCGCGATTGCGCGCGATGCCGCAGGCAACAGCAGCCCTCCAACCAGCACCGCCGTCGATGCGATGGCGCCCCCGGCCCCGACATTGGCGCCGCCCAATGCGACGACGGTGTCCGGCACTGCGGAGCCCGGGGCAACTCTGATCCTGTCCGACGGCAACGGCGATCCGATCGGAGAGACGAGCGCCGATAGCGACGGGAACTGGACTTTCACGCCGTCGCCGCCGCTGGCAGATGGAAGCACCGTCGTGGTGGCTGCGCGCGATGCGGCGGGCAATGTCGGTCCTTCGACCAGCGCTGCGGTCGATGCCACTGCGCCTGCGGCTCCCGACATTGCCCCATCCAAAGGTGACGTGATTTCCGGCACCGGCGAGTTGGGCGCAACGGTGGTCCTCACCGACGGCAGCGGCAATTCCCTCGGCCAGACGGTCGTAGGCACAGGTGGAACCTGGACCTTCACGCCGGGATCTCCGCTGCCCGACGGCACCAGCGTCAATGCCGTGGCTCGCGATGCGGCCGGCAACGAAAGTGCTTCCGATAGTATCGTCATCGATGCCGTTTCTCCCGCAGCACCCGAAATCGCACCGACCAACGGCACGGTGATATCCGGCACCTCCGAGCCCGGAGCCCTCATCCTGCTCACCGCCGGCAATGGCGATCCCATCGGCCAGACGCTCGCCGAGGCAGACGGGAACTGGAGCTTCGTTCCCGGCCCCCCCTTGGCGGACGGCACGGGAGTCAGCGCCACCGCCCAGGATGCCGCGGGAAATGCCAGCCCCGCATCTACCACGACGGTCGACGCGATCGCTCCAGACGCGCCGAGCATAGATTCCACCGACGGCAATGCGCTCACCGGCACGGCTGAGCCTAATACGGTTGTCACCCTGACCGATGGCGACGGCAATCCGATCGGAGACACGAGTGCCGATGGCGGCGGAAACTGGAGCTTTACGCCCGGCGCTCGGCTATCGGACGGCACTGTCGTGACCGCCACGGCACGAGATGCGGCAGGCAACGTCAGTCCCGCATCGACTACGACGGTGGACTCCACTGCCCCAGCCGACCCCACGATCGATCCCACCAACGGCTCGCTCGTCACCGGCACGGCGGAACCGAATTCGACCGTGGTGCTGATGGACGGGACGGGCAATACATTTGCCGCCTTCTCGCCGCAGGCGAGTCCGGGCGGCTTCACGGTATTCGCAGCCTCGTCTGCGGTTCCCGATTATGGCTTGCCGCTTGGACAGGTTACGACGGATCCGCAGGGCAACTGGACGTTCACCCCCCTGCTCCCCTTGCCCGATGGCACGGTGGTCATCGCGGTATCGGTCGACGCCGCAGGCAATGTAAGCGGACCGGTCAGCACCACCGTGGACGGCGTGCCACCGGCGATTCCGACCATCGACCCGACGACCGGTGCGCTGCTGGAGGGCAATGCCGAACCGGGGGTGACGCTCCTGCTCAGCGATTCGCTGGGCAATCCGATCGGAGAAACGACCGCGGACGACAATGGCGACTGGACTTTCGTACCCACCCTCGCCTTGCCGCACGATACCGTCGTGGAGGTCGTCGCCGTCGATGCGGCCGGTAACACCAGCCTTCCGGCCAGCACGGTGGTCGATGCCGTTGCGCCCGTCGCACCGATCATCGCCGCGAGCAGCGGCGACGTCCTTACCGGGACGGCCGAACCCGGTACGACCATCATCCTGACGGACGGGCTGGGTATCCCGCTGGGCGAGGCCATCGTCGATCAAAACGGCGGCTGGATCTTCACGCCATCCACGCCCCTTCCCGATTCCACGGTGGTCGAGGCATTCGCCATCGATGCCGCAGGCAATATCAGCCCGGTATCCACCGTCACGATCGATGCGACCGCTCCTGACAGCCCTGTCCTGACGCTGGTTTCGGGCGGTGAACTTCTGCTCATATCAGCGGAACCAGGCGTTACCGTTCGGGTCGTGATCGATGGGGAAACGGCCAATCCAATACAAGTCACGGTCGATGGCAACGGTAACTTCAGCCTCCCGTTGCTCACCCCGTTGATCGCCAACGAGACCGTGAGCGCCATTGCCATCGACGCCGCGGGAAACCAGAGTTTGCCCACGGTCCTGATCGCCCCCGACATCGCGCCCTTGACGATAGCCGTGGTCGAGGCGGACGACGGCTACATCAACGCGAACGAGGCGGCAGACGGCATCCAGGTCGAAGTCACGCTCAGACCGACGATGCAGGCCGGGCAGCAGATCACGGCCGCGCTGAACGGCCAGGGCGGATATCAGGCGCAAGCCACCCATGTCCTGTCGGTGGGCGACATACTGGCCGGGGTCGTCGTCCTCACGATCGCGCCCGCAGGTGGTTTTCCCGAGGGAGCATCATCCGTATCGGCCAGCATCGGCGGAGGAGATGGGGCATCGCCCGTCAACTTCGTGATAGACACGAGCCCCCCCGCAACGCCCGTCCTGTCGCTGTTGGCCAGCGCTCTGACCATATCCGGCGAGCCCGGCTCGCAGTTGACGGTCACGGCGACCGTGGGCGGATTGACAACCAATACCGTGGTCACAGCCGACAACAGCGGCCTGGCTTCGCTCAACCTGTTGACGGACCTTGGCATTCGGCTCGACTGGGCGCAGTTGCTCGACGCTCGGATCTCCGTCACCAGCGAAGATCCGGCCGGCAACACGAGCAGCGTGGCGACGATCGATGTCGCGCCCAACATCGAAGCGCCGCCGACTATCGGAGGCTTCGGTCTGGCCGTCAGCCTCAACCCGCTCAACCCCCAATTCGGCATAAGCGGTACGACCGAGCCCAACTCCACGGTGGTGATCCGGGTCGTCACTCCGGTGCTCAACGTTGAATTGCTGCCCCTTACCGCCGATGGCAGCGGCCATTTCACGCTCAATCTCCTGAGCCCGGCCATCCTGACCCAGTTGGGCCTGAACGTTACGGACATCCTCAATCTTGGCTCCCAGATATCGTTGGGAATGGTGGCCACCGATCCGCAAGGGCATGAGAGCGCGATCTACGGCTTGTCCCTCAGTCCCAATGGCCTGTCCCTGAACCTGGGACAAATCGATGTGAACGGCTCGCTGGCGGACGACATCATATCGGGCACAACCGGGGCGGAGCACATCAACGGCAACAGCGGGAACGATCTCGTCCTGAACGTCGGCGCAGGCGATCACGTGCTGACCGGTCCGGGGCACGACACCGTCGAAGTGCTGGCCACCAACTTCTCCACCATCGACGGCGGTGCCGGGTTCGATACGATCCTGCTCGGGAACGGCATCGATCTCGATTACGGAGCGCCGGGGGTCGGCACGCTGTCGAACATCGAGCGCATCGATCTCGGCACGGGCGACAGCGGTAGCGTGTTGACCCTGACGGCGTCGGAAGTCAGCGCAATCACCGATGCGGGACACACCCTGCAGATAACCGGTGAGTCCAACGACGTGCTGAACATCACCGGTGCCGTCGACACCGGATCGACGCAGACGCTCGATGGCCTCGTATACGACGTCTATACATTCGGGGTGAGCACCATTCTGGTCGAGGACAACACAGTCCAGGTCGTCGTGTGAGGGCAGCGGGGGGAGGCTGCGCAGATGCTCTGTTCGTTCTTGGCATGATCGCTTTCATGACCGTTTGCCCAGCTCTGCGGCGGGCGGAGGCCATGACGGTGGAGGAAGCCGTAGCTGCCGCGATAGCGCGTCATCCGGCGCTCTCCGCGGCAGCGTCGGAGGTGAAGGCCGCGCATACCGAGGTGAAAGTGGCGCGATCCGGATACCTCCCGTCGATCTCCGCATCGGGTGGCCCACAGGAAGTGTCGACGGAGAAATGGGCTTATGAAGTGACCGCTGCGCAGATGGTCCACGACTGGGGGCAGACGCGCAGCAGGACCGACGGCGCGCGGGCGGCCGAACGGCAGGCCCGCGCAGAATGGTCGATGACACGCGACGAAGCGGTCCGAGACGTGATCGAAACCTACCTCGATGTCGTGCTGGCGCGCCTGCAGCGCGAAGTCGATCTCGCGCAGATTTCGACGCTCGAGGATCTGTCGCGCATGACCGGCATGCGGGCGGATGGCGGATATGCCGATCGCAGCGAGCCGGACCGGGCGCAACTCGAACTGGCCCGCGCGCATCAAAGGCTGGCCAGCGATGACGGACAAGCCGCCAATGCCGGTGCGCAGTTCGAAACGCTTGTCGGAACGCCCCCCGGACATCTGGAGCAGCCCGTACCGGCCTCGATGGTCCGGCGTATCGAAACGCAGAATATCGATACGCTGATCGACGAGGCTCCCGCCTTCCGCAAGGCGCTCGAGGAAACGCACTACGCCCGGGCCCAGTTCGACGATGCCCGCTCGTCGATACTGCCGCGCGTAAATCTCGAGGCGACTGCGCTCAGTCGTGAGATCGGCGGCAGGATGGCAAGCGATGCGGTCGTCGCACTGCGCCTGCGCATGACGCCGCTACAGGGCCTTTCGTTATTTGACCGGGCCGATGCAGCAAGGCAGCGCGTGAACGCCGCACAATTGAAAGAGGCCGCGGTTCGGCGCGATATCGCGCGCGAGCTGCGCAACCTGATGACGACGGCAACCGCGCTCGAGCAGCAGGCACAGGCACTGCGCGCCCAGGTTTCGGATGCCGGCAACCTGAGCGGCCTCTATCGCGAGCAGTTCGAGGTCGGTCGCCGCGACATCGTCGATCTCGTGACGATCCAGCGCGAGCATTTCGATGCCCGGCGATCGCTCAACGAAGTCATGCTGCAAATGGCCAGGACTCAATATCGGATAGCGGCACAGCTGGGCCGGCTGTCCGATCTGGTCGCTTTGCCGCCGGAACTGCCGTGACGGATGCCGGGCCAGACAAATGCGGATCATCGCCGCGCAGGCAGGATAGCTTGCGGGCAGGCCTGGTCCTCCTCGCGGCCGTGCTGGGGCGGCATACCAGCGTGGCCGAACTGGGCGACGGGATGCCGCTCGTCGATGGCACTATACCTCTGGACATGGTGCCAAGGGCCATGCGGCGGCTCGACATAGCCGCGCAGGTCCGGCGCTGCGATCTCGATCTGCCGAGTTATCTGCTACCGGTCCTGTTGTTACTCAAGGACGGGAACAGCGTGGTTCTTGCCGGGCGGGAAGGTGACGTGGCGCTCCTGCTGTTGCCCGATGCGGATGGCGGCATGCAGCGAATACCTGTGGCCGAGCTGGCGGTATTGCACACAGGCATCGCGGTCTTCGCCAAGCCGCGCTTCAAGTCGGAGCCCCGGGCCGCCGCATTTGCGTCCACCGATGGTCGGCATTGGTTCTTTGGTGCACTGAGACGGTATCGCCGTGCTTATCTGGAAGTGGCTCTCGGCGCGATGATGGCCAACCTGCTCGCCATCGCGACGGCCATTTTCGCGATGCAGGTCTACGACCGGGTCGTGCCCAATTCGGCGTTCGATACCCTCTGGATACTTGCGAGCGGGGTCGTCATCGCCATCGTGCTCGAAACTATGCTGCGTTATATGCGCGGGCATCTTCTCGATGCGATGGGCAAGAGCCTGGACCTGAACCTGTCGACACAGCTGTTCGCGCGCGTGCTGCAGACGAGACTTGCCGCCCGCCCCGCCTCGCTTGGAGCCTTCACCAGCCAGATCCGCGAGTTCGAAGGCGTCCGCGAATTCTTCACCTCGTCCAGTGCAGCCATCGCCAGCGACCTGCCATTCACGCTCATATTTCTCACGATCATCGCGCTGATCGGCGGCCCGGTCGTCGTCGTGCCGATTGCTACCGTCCTGCTGATGGTGCTGCCCAGCCTCCTCATGCAGGGCCGGCTTGCAGACCTTTCGCGCAGGAACCTGCGGGAAGGTGCGATCAAGAACAGCATCCTCATCGAGGCGGTGGAGAACCTGGAGGCGATCAAGGCCGGGCGCGGCGAAGGGCGTGCCTTGCGCTTGTGGGAATCGCTGACCGCCCAACTCTCGGAAACTGCGCGGCACAGCCATTCGTTGTCGAGCGCGCTGACTTATGGCGCAGGAATGGTGCAGCAACTTTGCTACGTCGGCGTCGTCGCCTTCGGCGTGTACCGCATCGGCGAAGGGGCGATGACCGTCGGCGCGCTCGTCGCATGCTCGTTGCTTGCGGCAAGGGCCGTTGCGCCGATGTCGCAGGCTGCGGGAATACTGGCACGATGGCAACATACCCGGGTCGCGCTCGAAGGGCTGGACCAGCTCATGGCCGCTGCGGTCGAGCGCCCCGGGAACCGTGTATTCGTCCGCGCAGAGCGATTGCGGGGACGGTTCGTCCTGACGGACGCCGCGGTTCGATACGACGACGAACCGCCGGTGGTGAAAATCGCCGCACTCACCATCGCCGCCGGAGAGAAAGTGGCGATACTGGGCGGGAATGGCGCCGGAAAATCGACGCTGCTGCGCCTTCTGTCGGGCCTTGGCGACGCGACGTCGGGCACCGTCATGCTCGACGGGATGAACCTTGCCCAGATCGACCCTTCGGATCGGCGGGCGGCAATCGGCTTCCTGCCGCAGGACATCGCCCTGATGCAGGGCTCGCTGCGAGAGAACCTCAATCTCGAGGGCCGCGCCATATCGGATGCGGAGATCTTCACGGTTCTCGACGATGTGGGGCTGGGGCGCTTCGTACGGGCCAATCCCATGGGGCTGGACCTGCCCCTGCTCGGCAACCGCAGTCTGTCCGGCGGACAACGACAGGCGGTGGGTCTTGCCCGGGTGATCCTGCAGGACCCGCAGATCGTGCTGCTCGACGAAGCGACGGCGTTCTTCGATCAGGCAGCCGAGGACCACCTGGTTACGCGCCTGCAACCCTGGCTGGGCGATCGCACGCTGGTCCTGACGACACACAAGCGTTCGATGCTGGCGCTGGTCGATCGCGTTATCGTCATGCGCGATGGCGGTGTGGTGATGGATGGCCCGATCGGCAGCGTCGTCTCCGGCAATCAGGTGGCCGCGCCCGAGCGCATGGCGGCGGGAGCGGCGCATGGCGGTTGAAACCTTCCCGGCACAAGGGTTCCACCGCGAACCGGACGATCCATTCCAGACCGGCCCGCATCCCCTGTTTCGCCCCTTGTTGTGGGCAGTAATGGCCAGCATCGTGATCGCCATCGTGTGGGCATCCCTTGCCCGTATCGACGAAGTCACGCGCGGTGAAGGAAGAGTCGTCCCGGTCAGTCGCATGCAGAAGATCCAGAGCCTGGAGGGCGGCATTCTGGCAGACCTTCTGGTCGGCGAAGGCGATATCGTGGCCCGGGGGCAGTCGCTGGTCCGGCTCGATCCCACGCATTTCAGGACCTCCTACGAAGAATCAGCGAGCCAGGCGGTCGTTCTCAAAGCCGCGATAGCCAGGCTTCAGGCGGAAGTGCTCGGCAAGGGTTCGATCAGCTTTCCTCCACAGGTCCAGGCCGATGACGCGCTCGTCCGTTCCGAGCGCGAACTGTTCGCTTCCCGGCGCAGCAAACTGGAGGAAGGGCGGCGCACCCTGCAGCAGCAGATTTACATCGCGCGAGGGCAATTGGCCATCGTGCAGCCTCTGACCGCCCGCAAGGTCGTCAGCGAGATGGAGGCGCTCAAACTGCGGCAGGACATCGCGACTTATACCGGCAAGCTGGTCGAACTCGAAAACACCTATGCGCAGGAGGCCTATACCGAACTGGCCAACAAGCAGGCCGAGTTGAGCGCCGTCACCCCGATCGTCCAGCAGCGCGGCGATCAGCTGCGGCGCACCGAAATCCGTTCACCGGTACGGGGGCGGATCAATACCGTCCTGATCAATACGCGCGGCGGTGTGGTTCAACCCGGCGAGCCGATCATGGAAGTCACGCCGATCGAAGATCGCCTGTTGATCGAAGCACGGGTTCGCCCGCGCGACGTGGCGTTCCTGGTCCCCGGCATGCCGGCGAAAGTGAAGATCACGGCATACGACTATACCGTCTACGGCGACCTTAACGGGCGGGTCGAGCGCATCAGTGCCGATACCATCGAGGAGGAGACGGTGCGCGGCAAGGACGCCTACTATCAGGTCTTCGTCCGCACCGACGGCGCGCATCTCATGCGGGACGGCAAGGCGCTGCCGATCATTCCCGGCATGGTCGCCGAGGTGGATATCCTGAATGGAAAGCGCAGTGTTCTCAACTATCTGCTACGCCCCCTTCTCAAGGCACGTTTACATTGAGCATCAGGCCGCCGAACGTCGTTCCTCCGAGGTCTCTTCACACTCGACATGGCCGCTGATTTCCGACCCTGCATCCCTTGAAAAGCGCAGGTTCCAGATGGTGGCGGTGAGTGAGATCGCAGTGACGACCCAAAACGCTACCGAAAAATCGCGCAACGTCGGTGCTGAATTGCCATTGGCGATCATGGCAAGGTGCAACGCCATGGCCGCCACGCAAATGCCCAGAGACAACATCAATTGCTGGAACGTGGAATAGAACGCCGTCGCGCGGCTCATGTGCTGCTTATCGACACCATCATAAGCGATTGTATTATAAGCCGTGAACTGGAAGGACATGAAGAAGCCGCACAGCACCAGAACCGCGAACATCGCCCAGGTCGGCCAGGCGGGGCCGAACAGGCCGCAGATGGCATAGCCGCCGGTTGCGATCACCCCATTCCAGATCAGGGCACGGCGGAAGCCGAAACGGCGAAGAACGCGCTGCGCGAAGCTCTTCATCGCCAGCGAGCCGATCGCGGTGGCGACGGTGATCGTCCCGCTCTTCGCTGCGGTGAATCCAAGGCCCACCTGCATCATCAGTGGGAGCAGGAATGGCTGGGCACCTTGGGTAATGCGCGTGATCGATCCCGCAATGACCGAAAGGCGAAACGTCGGGTCACGTAGCAGTTCAAGGTCGAGGATGGCACCCTCGCGGTTGCGGGCATGGCGGACATAGAAGATGCCTGCGATCAGGCCGATAGCCACCAGCACTCCTGCCATGACGCTTTCGCCGGGACGGCTGACCATCTCGAAGCCGAAGAGCAGGCACCCTAGCGAAAGGCCACTGAGGATGAAGCCGGGCGTGTCGAAGCGGCCAGGCTCATCCTCGCGAATGTTGGCGATATAGCGACCGACCAGCCAGAAGCCCAGCGCCCCCATCGGCAGGTTGATGTAGAATATCCACCGCCAGTCCAGATAAGTCACGATGAACCCGCCCAGTGGCGGCCCCAGTATCGGGCCGATCAACGCGGGAACCAGCAACCACGACATTGCATTGACCATGTCGCGCTTGGCGACGGAGCGCAGCAGGACCAGTCGCCCGACCGGTATCATCATCGCCCCTCCCACGCCCTGCAGGAAGCGCGAGGCGACCATCATTTCCAGGGAGCGCGACTGCCCGCAGGCAAGGCTTCCCAGCACGAACAGCAGGATTGCGGTACGGAAAACCGTGCGCGATCCGAAGCGATCGGCCAGCGAACCGGAGGCGGGAATGAAGATCGCAAGCGCCAGCAGGTAGGACGTCAGCGCAACGCTCATCTCTTGTGGACGCACGGAGAAGTCCCGCGCCATGGTGGGAAGCGCCGTGGCCAGCACCGTCGCATCGACGAATTCCATGAACAGGGCTGATGCAATGATAAGCGCGACAAAACGGTAGTTTGCGCCGGACTCCGCAGGTCCTTCATCACGCGTCTTGGCCAGTGCTCCGGCCGCAGGAACGATCCCGTCCCGCACTTCGGCATTGACCGAGGCGATACCGCGCCGCCGCGGCCTCAACATGGGACCAGAGGGCAGCGGGCAAGAAGATACATGTTCAGCTTTCCGGGTTACGGACGAATGGGCCTCTCCAGTCCAAGGGCCGTCCATCGTGTCGCGGGCGTACCGGAACCCTTCATATAAGTGCGATGCGCCGTATTGAAACCCCTTCCCTTCGGAAAATGGCCCTTCGCGCCGCGCTTTCAGCCGATTTCCATCCGCGTCACGACATTGCCGGAGGCTTCAGAAACGGGTCGTCCGGCAGGGGGATGAATTCCTTATCGTCCGCGTCTGGCAGTTTCATGCGGCCGGCTTTCCAGTCCTCCGCAGCCTGACGAAGCCTATCCTTGGAAGATGAGACGAAGTTCCAGTAGAGGAAGCGCTCGCCGACCGGCTCGCCACCCAGCACCATCACGGTGGATCGTTCCACGGCGATTACACTGGATACGTCGGCGCCAAGAACCAGCATATTGCCCGCTTCGTAGCGGCTGCCATCGACTTCGACCGCCCCGGTAGCGACATAGACCGCCCGCTCCGCGTGGCCCGGCGGCACTTCGGCTCTCGCGCCTGCATCGAGGTCCAGATGTGCGTAGAACAACGGAGAATGCGTGCGCGCCCCGGCAGTAAGGCCGTAGGCGCTGCCTGCAATCAACTGGCCGCGCACGCCCGCTTCGCTCCATTGCGGAAGATCGTCTCCGGCGTGGTGAGAGAACGAGGGCGCCACTTCCTCGTCGCCTTCCGGCAAGGCGACCCAGGCCTGGATGCCGTGGAGATGATCGCCGACGGCGCGGGCCTTTTCGAACCGTTCGCTATGCGTAATGCCGCTGCCCGCCGTCATCCAGTTCACTTCCTGCGGGCGGATCGTCTGATGCGAGCCGACACTATCACGGTGCACGATCTCGCCGGAGAACAGATACGTCACGGTAGACAGGCCGATATGCGGGTGCGGCCGCACATCGAGGCTGCGATCGGCGCCTGCCGCGACGTCGAGCGGTCCCATGTGATCGAAGAACACGAACGGCCCGACCATGCGCCGTTTGGCGAAAGGCAGAACCCGGCCCACGTCCAGACCGCCGCCAAGGCTGCGCCGCCGTTGCTCGATCACCATTTCGATCATGTCGTCTCGCCCGTTGTTTTCCTTGCCCGGCCAGATATGCGGCATCGCCGAGGGCCGTGCAACTTGCGAGCCGACACGCTGGGTATTCCGCATTTTCCGAGTCATCAGGTGATCCCACCTGATTAGAAAATGCTTTAGGCAGTCGTCATGACTGTCACGCCCATAGCCGAACGGATCGGCATCGTCGGAACCGGACGCGTCGCGCAGGCCTTCGCGCTGGGACTGCGTGACCACTCGCGGTCCCAATTGCTACTTTGGGGGCGCAACCCCACGCGCGCGGTGCAAGCTGCGCGGCACATCGAGCGATGCGTGATCGCGGATAGCTTGAGCACCCTCGCTGCGACCTGCGATCTCATCGTCATCGCCGTTGCCGACGATGCGATCGAGATGGTGGCGGCAGAGATGGCGAGAGAGAGTCTGCCCGGCGCGCCCTTCGTCTGCCATCTCAGCGGAGGAAGCGGAACTGCCCCCCTCTCCTGCCTGCAGGCTATCGGCGCAAGGACGGCTGCGGTCCATCCCGCCATGACTTTCACCGGCGAGCCGCAGATCGAGGTCGAGCGCATGGCCGCCGCCCACTTCGCAGTGACCGGGTCGAGCCCGGCCGCGACGGTCACCGGAATGACACTCGTGCGCGCACTTGGCGGCGTGGCCGTAGAGGTCACCGATGCCGACCGGCCTCTGTACCATGCGGCATTGTGTCATGGGGCCAACCATCTGGTCACCCTCATTGCTGGTGCAGGCGACGCCCTGAAGCTGGCCGGTATCGCCGCGCCGGGGGCTTTTCTTGCCCCTCTGGTTCGCGCGGCGCTCGAAAACAGCCTCGATCGTGGACTGGCGGCTCTATCCGGGCCTGTGCTGCGAGGGGACGCGGGCACCATCGAGCGCCATCTCGACGTCATCGCCAGGGACGACCCCGCGCTGATGTCACCTTACCGCGCCATGGCGCTGGCAACGCTCGACGCACTAGGCGACCGAGGCGCGCAGGAGCGCAAGGAGCTTGAACGACTCCTCGCGCCCGGCCGGATCGATTTCAGCCTAGAAAGCGGGCTTCCGACAGATCCAGTTCGCGAGTGAGCTTGCGGGCGGTTTCGCTGCTGATGTTTCGCGCGCGAAGCAAGTGCGCAAGTGCCGCCCTCTCCGCCTTGACCCCGACGAGGCGGAAGTCGCGGAGCAGTCTGTCTCCGGTGCGCGCCTCTGCGGATTGGCGCTCGCTCAGGCCTTCGATGCGTTCGCGGTAGAGGGTCATCACCTGCCCCCCGGCATCCGCGAACAGATCGGCCTCGCCGTGGCTTTCGGCGAGGGCGTGCTGGTGCCGCTCGATCGCCTGGATCGCGGCTTGCGCGACTGCGATCCTGGCGGAATCCTCCTCCGCCTGACGCGCCGGTTCGGGCGGCATGGCCAATCCCTTGAGCAGGAACGGCAAGGTCACGCTTGCCAGTACCAGCGAAACGACGATCACCCCTGCGGCAAGGAAGATCGCAAGGTCGCGAGTGGGAAACGGCGTTCCGTCGTTGAGGGTCAGCGGCAAGGTCAGCACACCGGCCAGCGTGATCGCCCCGCGCACGCCCGCCACCGAGGTCGCGGCGATCAGGCGCCAGTCCGGCGTCTGCACGCCGACGCCGCGCTTGGCCTTGCGCAGGATCGTCAGCTTCAGCGATGCCCACACCCACACGAAGCGCAAGGTCGCCAGACCCGCGACGATCGCCAGCGTGTAGATCGCGAGCCACCAGGCCTCGCTATGTCCGGTTACCGCGACGGTCTGGCGCGCTCCGGCGAGGATGCCCGGCATTTGCTCGCCCAGCAGCACGAAGATGATGCCGTTAAGGGTGAACTGGATCATGTCCCACACCGAGTTGCGGCGCATCCGGGTAACCGCGAGAGCCTGCCGCGAAATCTCGGCATACGTCATCGTCACGCCCGCGCTGACTGCCGCGAGAATACCGGAAGCGTGGAAATGCTCGGCCAGCAGGTAGGAGCCGAAGGGGATCAGCAGGCTGACCAGGATCTGGGAGCCGGTGTCTTCTCCCCAGCGCTTCGTCACCCACGCCTTCACGCGCGTCACCACCAGCGTCACCGCGACACCGATGACGAGGCCGCCGCCCGCGACCCACAGGAAGTTGAGCGCCGCGCTTCCGGCCGAGAACGTGCCGGTCAAAGCCGCCGCCACCGCGAAGCGCAGGCAGACCAGGCCCGAGGCATCGTTGAGCAGCGATTCGCCTTCGAGGATGTGCATCATTCGCTTGGGGATCGGCACGCGGGCGGCAATGGCCGACACCGCGATCGGGTCGGTCGGCGAAACCACGGCGGCAAGCGCGAAGGCCACCGCCAGCGGCATCGCCGGGATCATCCAGTGGATCAGGAAGCCCATGCCGATCACGGTCATGAGCACGAGGCCAAGGGCCAGTTCCACCACCGTGGAGGCATCCTTGAACAATTCGTCCTTGGGGATGCGCCAGCCGTCAAGGAACAGCAGGGGCGGCAGGAACAGGAACAGGAACAGTTCGGGATCGAGTTCGACCCGATGCGATGTGGACATTCCGATCACACCGCCCAGCACGATCTGGACCAGCGGCGTGGGTATCGAGAACGGCATCATCCTCGCAACGGCACCGCTGACGACGACCGCCAGCAGCAGAAAAAGTACGATCGAAACTGTCTCCAAAACCTCACTCCATATGACTACCCGTGCAGTCTAGGAGGCAGGGCGCCCGAGGGGCAACCCACTAATTGCAAAAAAGGCAATTAAATTCAGCTCTGAACGTATCTTCCGGACACACGAACGCCCGCCCCTTTGAAGGGTGCGGGCGCCTGTGACTTATCCGGATGGATCAATACTTCAGCGAGAGGGTCGCGAAGGCCGAGCGACCCGGTGCGATCGTCGCGAAGTGGGTCGAGTAGGTCTTGTCGTAATACTTCTTGTTGGCGAGGTTCTGCACGTTCACGCGTACCTCGATGTTGTCAGTGATGGTGGCGGAAGCCGTCGCGTCGAAGCGCCAGTAGCTGGGGATCGAGCGTGTGATGGTGCCGTAGGTCGAGGCACCGTAACCGCCGTACTGCTTGGAGTTGTAGATCGCGCCGCCGCCGATCTGGAAGCGCTCGGCGATGTCGAACGTCGACCATGCGGTGAAGCTGTGCTTCGGCGTGTTCGGGAACGGCTTGCCGTTGTTGATGCTGGGCGTGATGACGGTGCCGACTTGGGTGTACCCACCATCGACGATCTTGGAGTCCATGTAGGTGTAGCCACCGAAGACGCTCCAGAACGGAAGCGGCTTGCCGTTGAAGCCCACTTCGACGCCCTTGATGTTGCGCTTGCCCTGGAAGACCACATCGGCGCCGTTGGTGATGCGGGCGTTGTCGGTGTCGGTCTTGAACAGTGCCAGGTTGAGGCCGAAGGCGTCATCGAAGAACGACCACTTAGTGCCGATCTCGTAGGACTTGGTGACTTCCGCCTTGAGATCAAGGGTGGTCAGCGCGGTCAGCGCGTTGCCTTCCTGGCCTTCACCGATCAGGCTGCCGGCCGGCGTGGACGACTTGGCGATCGAGACGTAGACGCTGCCGTTGGACATCGGCTTGAGAACGACGCCCGCCTGATAGTTCAGGAAGTGCTCCTTGTTCGACAGCACGACCGGAGCAGTGGTCGTCGAAATGGTCGTCGCCGTCGTGTCGAACCAATCGTAACGCAGGCCCAGGTTCAGCAGCAGGAAGTCGGTTACCGTCACGGTGTCTGCGGCATAGAGCGCGTAAGTCGTCGCTTCGGTCTTGCCGCTGATGGCGCTCTTGACCACGGGCACGACGGTGCCGTTGGTCTGCACGTTCTGCCACGGATCGTAAGGGTTGGGGTTGGTCAGGCTGGTGCAGTTGTAAGCCGCAATGTTCAACGTGCCGCAGCGACCGTTGGCACCACTCGTTGCCGTGGCGGTCGTGACGTTGGTGTTTACGTTGAAGGTACCGCGCTTCGACTGTTCCCAGCTGGCCTCGAAGCCGGTCGCGAACGAGTGCTCGATACCGCCGGTCATGAACTTGCCCGACAGGTCGAGTTGGCCGACCATCGAGTCCACGTCGCTCCAACGCGTGTTCGCTCGGCGCCACACCAGGCCGTTCTGCACGTTGCCCTGGCTGTCGTCGGGCTGGGTGATGATGTATGCCTGTTTGACGTTGGCATACTTGCCGGTCGCGCGCAGGCGGATCGTGTCTGACAGATCATGCTCGGCGCGCATCAGCAGTTCGTCGGTATTGGTCTTGCGGAAGTCGCGGTTGGCCAACCCGTAGAAGGTGCTACGCTTGACGTCGGCGGGCTCGATCTTCAGCAGGCTTGCCGAAGTCACCTGGGCAGCAGTGCGCTCGAACGGAATGCCCGGATCGGGAATGTCGTCGCTCTGCATGTGATAGTAGTTGATGAAGGCGCGGGTCGAAGTGCCCAGGCCCAGCGCCACCGAGGGCGAGATACCCCAGCGGTTGTAGGTCACCACGTCTCGCTTGGCGACGTCGGCATCGTGCCACATGCCATTGATGCGGATCGCCGCCATGTCGCCAAGTTGGTAGTTCGCGTCGATGGTCGCGCGCTTGTAGTCGTCGGTGCCGTAGCTGAGGTCGGCGCGCGCATCGGTGCCGAGGTGCGGCATCTTGCTGACGAGATTGAGGCTGCCGCCGGCGCTGCCGCGACCGCCCATGGTGGAATCGCTGCCCTTCACGACTTCGATCTGCTCGATCGCGAAGATTTCGCGCGACTGGCCGCCGACGCTGCGCACGCCGTCGATATAAGTGCTGCCCTGGGCGTCGAAGCCGCGGATGAACGGGCGATCGCCCTGCGGGTTACCGCCTTCACCGGCGCCGAAGGTAATACCCGGCACGGTCCGTAGAGCCTCGACGAACGTGGTCGAACCGCTTTCGCGGATCACCTGCGACGGCACGACGATGACCGTCTTGGGGGTGTCGAGCAGCGGCGCGGTGTACTTGGGCGAATCCGCCTTGTTCACACGGTACGGCGTTTCCTCGATCGCGGTGTCGGACACGGTGACCCCGCCCAGGCTGCGCGCGGCGGTGTCGCCTTCGGCATCCTGTGCGAGCGCAGGCGCGGCAGCGAAGCCCACGCACGAAAGCGCGAGATAGGCAGGCGCGACGCGCGCCGATGATAGGCGAAGGCGAGACTTGGACACTTTTTTACCCCTCATGCTTGTGTCGGAAATTTCGCCGCCGCTAATGCGAATGATTTGCGACAAAGGCAAGGGATAAAATGCCGCAATGTTGCGACAATGTTTGAGCATTGATGCAGCAAGGCCTGAAAGCTTGATCGGAAATCCGCCAAAGACGGGATTTTCGATAAGACACCAGCTTCATCTCGGGATGCGGATCTGGCTGTGAGATGGCCACGCGCCCGGGCTGCACCGTGTAAAAGCCGCATCCGCCGGTTACCTTTCCGGCGTTCAGCGGTTACCCCCTGCCTATGGAGCAACAAGCCCTTGTCTTCGCGCTGATCGGCATTCTCGGGATCGGCGCGCAGTGGATCGCCTGGCGTACCGGCTGGCCCGCAATCGCCCTCATGCTCGCCGCCGGTGTCCTTGCCGGGCCGGTGACCGGGCTGATCGTGCCGGAACGAACTTTCGGCGAACTCCTCGAACCGATGGTTTCGGTGGCGGTGGCGCTCATCCTGTTCGAAGGCGGCCTCAGCCTCAATTTCCGCGAATTGCGCAAGACCGAGGGCGCGGTGACGCGGCTCATGGTGATCGGCATCCCGCTGGGCTGGGTGCTCGGCACCCTCGCCTGCTATTATGTGGCGGGGCTCGTCTGGCCGGTCGCGATCCTGTTCGCGGGCATCCTCGTGGTGACCGGGCCGACGGTGGTGATCCCGCTGCTGCGCCAGAGCAACGTCGCCCCGCGCCCGCGCGCGATCCTCAAGTGGGAAGCGATCGTCAATGACCCCTTCGGCGCGCTCTGCGCCGTCATCACTTACGAGTACCTGCGCCGCGTCGACGAAGGCGGCACCCTGCTCTCGGTCGTCGCCGCGCTGCTGGGCGCGGCGGTGGTTGCCGGGCTCATCGGCTATGCCACGGCGCGCGCGATCGCCTGGGCTTTCCCGCGCGGCCACGTCCCCGAATATCTCAAGGCCCCGGTGCTGCTGGTGGCGGTGATCGGCACGTTCGTGCTGTCCAACCTGATCCAGCAGGAGACCGGCCTGCTCGCCGTAACGGTGATGGGCGTCGCGGTGGCCAACATGCGCCTCGATTCCCTGCGCGACATTCACCCGTTCAAGGAGAACGTCACCGTCCTCCTCATTTCGGGCGTGTTCGTGCTCCTGTCGGCGTCGCTCAACTTCGAGGTGCTGCGCCTGTTCGAGTGGCGCTTCATCGCCTTCCTCCTCGCGCTGCTGTTCCTCGTCCGCCCGGCAACGGTGCTGGTCGCGCTGGCCTTCAGCAAGATCCCGTGGAACGAGCGGTTGCTGGTCGCGTGGATCGCGCCGCGCGGTGTCGTCGCGGTCGCAGTCTCGGGCCTGTTCGCGTTGCGTCTCGATCAACTGGGATATGGCGATGGCAGCATCCTCGTCACGCTGTCGTTCTCCGTGGTGGTGGCGACGATCGTGGCGCACGGGTTCAGCATCCGCTTCGTCGCGCGCTGGCTCGGCGTCATGGGTGCGCCGCAGAAGGGGCTGCTGATCGTCGGCAGCACACCGTGGAGCCTGTCGCTTGCCCGCCAGCTCAAGTCGCTCGACCTGCCGGTGATGATTTCCGACGCCAGCTGGCAGCGCCTCGCCGCACCGCGACAGGCGGGTATTGCCACCTATCACGGCGAGATCCTGGCCGAGACGACCGAGGAACGGCTGGACCTCACGCAGTTCCAGGTGCTCGTTGCGACGACCGAGAACGAGGCCTACAATGCCCTCGTTTGTAACGAATTCGCGCCGGAAATCGGCCGCGATGCTGTATACCAGCTGGGCGGCAGCGGCGATGACGAGGACCACCGCAGCCTTCCCGAAGCCCTGCGCGGGCGCGCGATGTTCGCCGCCGGACACGGCGTCGAGGAGATCATGGAGCGCGAGACGGCGGGCTGGACCTTCCGCAAGACGCGGATCAGCGAGCAGTTCGACTTCACCGACGCCCGCTCCTCGCTGCCGGACGAGGCGGATATGTTGTTCGTGCTCCGCAAGGACGGCCGCATCCGCTTCTTCACCCATGCGTCGAGGCCGACGCCGCAGGCGGGGGACATCGTGGTGTCCTACGGCCCCTCGCGCCATTCCGATCCCGAAAACCCGGCCCAACCCCACAAGAAGGAGGCGACCGCATGAGAGGCTTCAAATTGCAGAAAGGCGCCGCGCACTGGCTGTCCGCCGCCGCGATCGGGCTTGCCGTCAGCGCCTGCCAGCCCGGCAAGGCCCCGCAGGACGACCAGAGCGAAGCAGCGGCCGATGCCTCCGAAGCGATCGAGCCGGAGTTGGTAAAGAAATCGATCATTCGCGCGGAGATTGATCCCGCGCCAAGCGAAACCCCGGTGCTGCAGCCGGAAACGATCGTCGTCCCGTTCCCCGCCAAGGGTTCCGAGCCTGACGCGGCGGGCCTCGCGATGATCGACGATCTGATGACGCACCCTTCGTTCCGGGCTGGCGGCCCGATCACCATCTGGGGTCACAGCGATTCCAAGGGGTCCGATGAGCAGAACCTCGCCGCCTCGCGCCGCCGGGCCGAGGCCGTGCGCGGCTATCTGGTGAAGAAGGACGTGCCGCGCGACCGCATCACCGTGATCGCCCTCGGCGAAGCGCGGCCGATCGCGCCGAACCGCAACCTCGACGGCACCGACGATATGGAGGGCCGGGCGAAGAACCGGCGGGTGGAGATCAAGGTCGATCTGCCCACACCGCCGCAGGCCGAGGAAACCCCGGCCGCGAAGCCGGAGTAAAGCGGGTCAGACCGGTGCGATTTCGGTGACAGGGTCCACGTCAGCAAGGCTCTTGCGGAAGGCCGATCGGATCAGCCACGGCTCCAGAATCCGGCCGACGACGTAGAGCACCGTGAAGATACCGGCGAACACGAAAGCCGGATTGCGCGATTCCTTGAGCAGCCACGCGATGCCGAGGAACAGGAACGGCAGGAAGAAGCAGAACTGAAGGGTCGGGCTGTTCAGGTCGTAGCGCAGTTCGGCGCCTTGCCCGTCATCCTCCACCCACAGCGTGCCGTGGTTGAATATGGCCATCCGGTCCTGCGCGATCGGGTCCTTCTTGCTGAAGGCCAATGTGTCGCCATCGATGCGGAAGGTCGTGCCGACCGCGCGAAACAAGTGATCGAGGCGGGCGAAGACGTCCCGGGGCGCACGCCGCACATCGAGCGCTAAGGATCCCCGAACACGCCAGATCCGGTCTATGAAGGGAAGGTCCACGCGAAAGTCTCCCTTATTCGGCCGGGACGGCGGCGGGCTGGAAGCGAACCTGAATGGTGGACTTCGTGGTCCTCCAGGCTTCGGTGAAGGGGTAGGTCATCTGCTCGCGGATCGACATGCGGCGGCCGCCTTCCATGCCGAGGAGTTCCGCTTCGCCATCGACGCAAGTGCCGAACATGCGGTCGATGAAAATGTAGGTGCCCGCGTAGTTGCTGCGGCTCGCCTCGAAGTCCTGCGAGTGGTGGACGCTGTGGTGCTCGGTGGTGTTGAACAGGAAGCGCCACAGCCGGGGGGTGTTGAAGCGCACGTTGATGTGCTGGTACGTGCCGACCGCCATGCCGATCGCTCCGGCCAGCAGCGCCGCGCGCGGCAGGAAATCGAAGAACCCGCCGATGCCGAGCCCGATCAGGAACAATTCGACCGGATTCCCGACCGCACCCTTGTTGATGTTGAGCTGCGTGATGTAGTGATGGACCGAATGGGTGAGCCATAGCGGATACCAGTTGTGCATGCCGCGATGCATCCAGTATTGCCCGAAATCGAAGATGAACGAGATCAGGAACGCCTGAAAAAGCAGGGGCATCTCCTTGAAATAGGCGAATTTCTCCCAGTCGAAAGCATGCTGGATGGCCCCGACCATGGCGTCGCTGCCGATGTGCTTGCCGGCATACTTGACCAGCGTATAGCTGATGCCGACGTAGAACAGGTCGGTGACCAGTTCCTTCCATGTAAGCCGCCAGCTATCGTGGCGCGGGTTCACCCATTCGAGGCAATAAAGCAGCGCCTTAAAACCGATCCCGATGCCGATCGCGGTCGAGGCCTTGGCGATGGAATCGGGTGCGCAGAGCCAGAAGGTCACCAACGCGATCAGCACTGCAGGCTGAAACCAAGTGAAGACGAACTGTTTCACCGGGCTGCCCTCTACGCGCGGGATGTTTTCCCAGCCCACCGTGACCGGCGACTGCGTGCCGATCAGCCTCTTGCCTACGCGAACTCCGTCCATATCACCCGCCCTCGTAATACCCGACCACCCACATCGGTAATACTAAACTTTGATATGGTAATACCAAACCTTTGCGGCTGTCCATTCCCTCTTTGTGCACTGCAAAAATAATGTCACGAAATCCGGATTTCTGCCGTCTTCCGCTATACAAGTGGGCTCCGGCCCCGCGCATCGCCCTTTGCGCTGGCCATCACTCGGGCGGGAGCGGCACCGCACAAAGGCCCTTGTCGATCAACTGCCGCGCCGCGCGAAAGAGCAGTGGCTCATGTCCGGCCGCGCTGATCAACTGGATGCCCAGCGGCATAGCGAAGTCGCCCGCTAGCGGCAGCACCAGCGCGGGCAGCCCCATCAGGCTGATCGGCTGCGTGTAGATGCCAAGGTGGCTGCGAGCCGGGATCGTCTTGCCCTCGAACGTCATCACCGGATCGGCAATGGTCGGTGCGAAGCCCGGCGCGGCGGGGGTGAAGAGGACGTCGGCCAGCTCGAACTGGCGGCGCAGGCGCGCCTGAATCCAGCTCCGGAAACGCTGCGCGGCAAGGTAATCGTCGCTCGGCAATAGCAGACCTGCCAGCATGCGATCGCGCACCGGGGGCTCGAATTGCATCGGGTCGGCCTCCAGCGCGGGGCGGTGCAGGCTGGCACCCTCGGCCGCGATAATGACCGAGGCGGCGGCGCGGGCAATCTCGGAATGGGGCAGTTCGAAGCTGATGCGGCCGAGGCGGCTCCAGAACGCATCGAGCGGTCCGCGCATCTCTTCGGAAATGTTGTCGTCGAACCAACTCATCAAGCGGCCGAAGGAAATCTCGCCGCGCAGGGGCTCCTGCCGCTCGGGTGCGCCTTCGCGCAGGATCGTGCGGACCAGCGCCACGTCATCGAGATCGCGGCCGAGCACGCCCACGACATCGAGGCTCTCCACGAAAGGATACATGCCTTCGCGCGGTAGGTCGCCGTAAGTGGGCTTGAGGCCGATTACCCCGGTCAGCCCCGCAGGCACGCGCAGCGATCCATTGGTGTCGAAAGCAAGGCTGAGCGGGACCACGCCAGTAGCCACCGCCACTGCCGAACCGCCCGCCGCGCCGCCCGCGACGCGCGAAGGATCGTGGGGGTTGCGCGTCGTGCCGTACTCGGCATTCATGGTGACGAAGCCGTAGCCGAATTCGTCCATGTTCTGCGTGCCGACAAGCACCGCGCCCGCTGCTTCGAGCAGCGCGATCGCCTTGGAGTCACGGCTGGCGAACGCCGCATTGCGCCGTGTGCGCGACCCTGCGGTGGTGATCTCTCCGGCCACGTCGAACAGGTCCGCCACGCCGAAGGGCACGCCTGCCAGTGGGCCGGGATCGAGCCCAGCCTCGACCAGCTTGTCGACCGCCGCCGCCCGCGCCAGCGCACGCCGGCGCAGCAGCCGCGTGAAACCGCTACGCTCGCCGCCGAGTTGCTCGGCCTTGTCGAAAGCCTTCGTCGCCAGTTGCACGGCCGAAATTTCGCCGCCGCGCACCCTGGCGGCCATGACGATAGCGGATGACGGCGCGAGGGACATGCTCAAGCCTCGAACCGCATGGCGCTGGCACTGCGCGGATCGAGCGCAAAGGCGCGCAAGGTGGCGACGTGGTCCTGCAGGACGATCAGGTTGGACAGGACGCCCGGCAAGCACTCGTCAGGAGCGGAAACGCCCGCCTCGGCCATGCGTGTGCGCAGGCTGCCCTCGCTCGGAGGTGCCGCTTTTCCGCTCGTTTCGGCCACCAGCATGATCTCCCTCGCTCGCCATCGATCGAAGGGCCACCCTTACAGTCTTGCGATCTAGCGGCAAGGGGGCCTTTACCCGAACCGATAGGCCGAGATGTCCGCCATCATGACGTTGTCACCGAACACCTTGCGTCCGGCCGAGACCCCACCCGCCCCGGCCGCTACCATCAGCGGCAGCAGATGCTCCTCGCGCGGGTGCGACTGGCGGCCCGCAGGCGCCTCGGCCCAGTGAGAAAGCAACGTTTCACGCTCTTTGGGCGTGGCTTCGACCGCTCCCGTCAGCCATTGGTCGAACACCGCCGAGGGGCGGGTCGCCGCAGGTGTCCGGAAGCCGCGCATGTTGTGGTAGCTCATGCCCGAGCCGACGATCAGCACGCCCTCCTCGCGCAGCGGCTCCAACGCCTTGCCTGCGGCGATATGCTCGGCGGGATCGAGGTCCGCCTTGAGCGAAAGCGGCACGACCGGGATCGTAGCGTCCGGATCGACCAGCAGGAAGGGTACGAATACACCGTGATCGAAGCCGCGGGCGGGATCGGTGCGGGCGGGCAGGCCCGCACCCTTCAGCAGTTCCACGACGCGCTCCGCCAGCGCGGGGGAGCCCGGCGCCGGGTATTTCAGCTCGTAAGTATGCGGCGGGAATCCGTAGTAATCGTAGATCATCCCCGGCTCTACCGCGGTAGATGCGGTGAATGCCGACTCCTCCCAATGGCCCGAGATCACGACGATACCCTTCGGCTTTTCCGGGAGTGTCGAGACGAGCGCGCGCAGCCACGCCTCGGTCTTGTCCCACGTGTCGGCGGGGCCGCCCATCACCGACCAGTCCATGAAGAAGCACGGACCGCCTCCATGCGGAATGAAAAAGGTGGGCATCTGCGTCGAGGAAACCGTCATGTCGGCCGTCTGAGCATTCATCTTGGCGAATCGTCCCTGGTTGATCTCGCGGGCAATTTTCGACCCCACGGGTCGCTGGGTGCAAAGTCGGGTCGAGCGCGCTCTCGTGCAAGGACCCATAGTTGACGGCGCGCGAAGGAATTGTTGCGGCGCACCTATAAACACTTGGGATCGGCGCGCGGCGGGCCTTTACTCCGGCAATCGGAACCGGAGACCTGCCCATGCCGAGCGCTTCTACCCGCCTTGCGATCGCTGCCACTACCGGCAACCTCGTGTGCCTCACTGCCGCGATCAGCGCGACCTTCGGGACGTTCCTGGTGCCGATCTCGCAGGACCTGGGCTGGTCGCGCGCGGCGGTGTCGGGCGTGCTGGGCCTAATCGCGATCATCGCGGCGGCAAGCTATCCGTTGATCGGGCGCACCATGGACCGTGTCGGAGCACGACCCATGATCATGGGAGGCAACGTGGCCCTCGCGCTGCTGGTGGCCAGCCTGTCGCAGACGAGCGGCAGCCTCTGGCTGTTCTACCTCCAGTACGGTCTCATCGGGCTGGCGGGCGCGACATGCGCCTCGCCGATGATCGCCAAGATCGTGTCGAACTGGTTCGACGCCCGGCGCGGGCTGATGCTGGGGGTGACTGCCGGGATCGGCAACGGCGTCGGCGCGACCTTGATGCCGGTAGTGGCAGGCATCCTGCTGCCGCTGATCGGGTGGCGCGCGACGTACGGCGCGATCGGCGCGATCGTTCTGCTGCTGGGCTTTCCGATCATGTGGTTCTGGCTGCACGACACGCCCGGCCACGTCTCCCGCAAGGACGATGAACCCGAGCGCGTGTTCGAGGGCATGACGTTGCGCGAGGCGGCATCGACCCGCCGCTTCTGGCTGCTGTTGCTCGCCGTTGCGAGCGGCGCGGGAGGCATGACGGCGGTGTTCACCCATGTCGTGCCGATGATGACCGATCGCGGCTTCGGCCTTGGCCAGGCGACCGGCGTTGTCGCGACTTTCGCGCTTGTCACGGCGGCGTGGCAGGTGGTGACCGGCGGAATGCTGGACAAGCTGCGCACGCCGCTGCTGATCGTGCCGATGTATGCCGCCGCCATGGCGGGTCTTGGGCTTCTGCAGTTCGGACAGGGCGGTCTTGCCGCCACCGCCGCAGGCGTCCTGCTCGGTATCGGCATGGGCGCGGAATATGCGGCGTTGCCCTACTTCTGCTCGCGCTACTTCGGCCTCAGGCATTTCGGATCGATCAACGCGGTGCTCTACGCCGCCGTCATCCTGGCACAGGGACTGACCCCGGCGGCGATGGATCTCAGCTACGGGGCCACTGGCTCCTATAACGAGGCTGCACTGGCGATCATCGTGGTGCTGGGAGCGGGAATGGCCCTGCTGTTCTTCCTCCCTGGCATCGGTGCCGACGGGCGCACCCGCGTACGTCCGGTCAAGCCCGTTGCCTCCGGAGATCTCGCAATGGCGGCAGGTTGATGCTCAGGGATGCCCGCTGAGCGTACGGACCCGATCGATCGACGACAGGCTCTCCCCCACCCATCGGTCGAAAGCGTCGATGAGGGTCTGGGACAGTTCCACATAGTCCCCCGGCCGCTCGGACAGCGTGACGAAACCACGCTCCGCCGCACCCTTGAGCACGTTGCGGACATGGGTGCGCGAGACACCGCCCTGCCCGCCGGCCCGCGAATAGAAGCCCGGCGCCGTGCGATTGTCCGGATTGCCGCGTACGGACTGCATCAGGATCATCAGCACCCGAAAGCCCACTGCCTCCTGCACGAAATAGTCCATCGGCGGGTTGGCGCTCATGATCTCGTTGGCGATCTCGAGCGTTCTTAGCCCGGCGATGCGGAAGGCCTTCTGGTAACTTGTCCGTCGTTCCAGCACCGGACGGTAATCGACCTCCGGACGCAGCAGCGCGAGCGGTGCGTGGAATACCCCCAGCCATTCGCAATCGGCCGCGACCCCGCGCTCGGTGGCGCGCAGCAGCCGGGCTCGGCGATCCCTGGGGTCAGGCACGACATTCAGCAGCAGGTCCCGGCGCAAGTTGGCAACGAGATCGGCGATCCGCCTGCCGGGTGCTATACCCATGTTGGGCAGCACTTCGTTCAGCACCTGCATCGATACACCGCCCGCCGGATCGTCGGGATCGCGCAGCGCGTCGAGCGAGGCGATCAGCATGAACGTAACCCCCTTCTCGTATTCGATAAGCGTGCGCAGCCGAGCGTCGTCAATGTAAAGGCCTGCCAGCCCGTCGATGAGCAGCACCTTGGCATCCTCGAAGCGCGGATGCGCGCGTACTTGCGCGATCGAGATATGCGTATCGCCGGCACTACCGGCCCTCCAGTTCGTGTCCATCAGCCCCTCGTCGCCGCAACAGCCCCCGACGAAGCCGCGGCGAGGCTTCGTTAACGATAAGCTAGTGGATTTTACGGATTTTCGTAGCCGTTCAAGCAGCGATGGCAAAAAAATGACCCGGTGGCCGATAAGGCCCCGGGTCAGGCTGAAAGGCGGATAAGTTCCGTCCTTCGGGTCGCCTCGGTCGGATACCCCGATGGAGCCGAAAGGCAACGGAACAATTTCGTAGTATTTCAGAGTCCTTGGCCACGTATCTTCAGGTCGGGTCGATGACGGTGCCCTTGCCCGGGAAGATGCGCCGCTCGATGCGTGCGTGGACGCCCAGCGTGCCGTCCACCACTTGCGTCACGCCGAAATCGGCCGCCACGCTCATCAGCGAATAGGCGTCCTCCTTGCTCAGCCCCTGCTGTTCGTGGAGCAGGTGGAGCATGTCCATCGAACAGTTCTTCATCGCCTGGTCGAGATCCTCGCCGAAGCCGTGGACGATCCAGTTCTCGGGCGTCTCCAGCAATGGAGATGGGAAGGAAAAGTCCTTGCGCAGGATGATCTGGAACAGGCAGTCGAGCGACGCCTCGATCGCGGTGCCACTGATCTCGCCGTCACCCTGGCTGACGTGGGGGTCGCCGATCGAGAACAGCCCGCCCTTGACCTGGCACTTGTAGAACATCGTCGAGCCCGCGCCGATGCGCCAGTTGTCGATGTTGCCGCCATGCAGCCCCGGCGGGATGGTCGAGACCGGCGCATCCACCGCCGGCGCCACGCCCGCCGTGCCCAGATGCGGACGGGCGGGGATGGTGATGCCGGGCAGCGCCGGGTGCCGGTCGCACACCGGGCAGTTGGTGATGGTGCCGGGGACGAGGTATTCGCCCGGGAAATCGTAGGCATAAAGGGCGTGGGCGGTGTTCGCGCTGGGGTCCAGCTCGTAGATCGTCACCCGCTCCTTCCTGCCGAACTCCTCATACAGATGCCCCCAGTTCGCCGCGAGGTTGGAGCCGTAGTTGTTGCGCGGCGTCATCTGCAGATAGCGCACCTCGATCATGTCGCCCGGCTCGGCGTCCTCGATGTAGATCGGGCCTGTCATGATGTGGACGCCGGGCGCGCGGCTGGCGGGATCGACCTCGCGGAAGATGCGCTCCACGCCTTCGTCGAACATCAGTTCGGGCGCATCGCCTGCATGGTGCGTGATCGCCTCGGCCTGCACCAGATCGCCACTTTTGATCCTGAGCGCCGGCTTGATCTCGGGCGAGAAGTAGCCCCAGTGGATCGTCTCCGGCGTGGCCTTGAGATGCCAGATCGCCGAGGGCCGCGTGTCCGCCTTCGCCGATGTCAGAGTGGTGACCGAAGCCATGCAGTGTCCTTTGTAGAGTGGAGGATCGACCGCTTCACTCTCTCCCGAGGGACGAAAAGGGTCTTGGCCGTCAGCGCACTGGTAGTTGGCAGCGCGGTGAACTGCGGGGGCTGCGAGAGGCCGCGCCTGCCCCTTCGACAAGCTCAGGGTGAGCGGGGTTGGGGGTAAGCCTCCCGACTCCGCTCCGGGAGAGTGAATTCGGAGGAAACCTCCAATTCCGCTCAGGCTGAGCCTGTCGAAGCCCCCGCGCCACACGCCCGCCCACCTCGCGTCAACAAACCGGACGCTTGCCGCCAAGAGCCGCGCGCGCATCTGGCGCAGACCGTGAGGCACACGAGAAGGAAGCCCAAACCCCATGCCCAACACGCTCATCTTCGTAGACCTGCCCGCCGACGATCCGGCCGCCGCCGGGCGCTTCTACGCCGAAGTCTTCGGCTGGCGCGACGATCATAAGCCCGAGGGCGTCTATCACCGCATGGTGCCGGGCGGCATGTTCCCCAATCCCGACGGCACCGACAGCCAGATCGGCAACCTGCATGTCGGCATCTTCGACCCCGCCAACGCCCGCCCGCACCCGGACGCCGAAGGCATCGCCCCGCGCGAAATCGCCAAGGAGGGCCGGAAACCGCGCATCTGGGTGCTCATCAGCGACGACGACACCCCCGAACGCATCCTTTCCGCCGCCGAGGAGCGCGGTGCCACGGTGCTGTGGCGCAACCACTTCTGGGGTACTTTCAACGGCCTCAACCACTGCTTCCGCGATCCCTGGGGCAACGAGATCCTGCTCTGGGGCAAGGCCGGAGATCCTCCCAGGATTCCAGACGATTACACCCACGAGTAAGCCTTTCTCGCAAATGCAATATTGCCTTCGCAGGTGCCGCATGCACAAATGCACCTGACGGCACTCAACGGCACCTAGCGTACCCATAACAGCACTCAGGATGGTCACCATGCCCGCGCCAACCATGACGGACGACTTCATCGAATCCCTCTCCGCCTCGGCCGTGAACCTCGAGGACGCGGTCACGCTGCCGCCCTCGTGCTACACCTCTCAAGACTTCTACGAATTCGAGAAGGACGCGCTCTATTACGCCGAGTGGCAGTGCGTCGGGCGCGAGGACTGGATCCCGAAGCCGGGCGATTACTTCACCACCCGCACCATCAACGAGCCGATCATCGTCTCGCGCACCCTCGAAGGGCAGGTGCGGGCGATGTCGGCGGTGTGCCAGCACCGCGCGATGCTGGTGGCCGAGGGCAGCGGCAACGCACGCGGGTTCCTGTGTCCCTACCACCACTGGAGCTACTCGCTCGACGGCACGCTGGTGGCGGCCCCGGCGATGAACAAGACCTGCAATTTCGACCGCAAGGCGAACAGCCTGCCGCGCTTCGCGGTCGAGATCTGGAACGGCTTCGTCTTCATCAACTTCGACGAGAACGCCGCGCCCCTCGCCCCCCGCCTGATCGGGGTGGCCGAGGCGATCGCGGGCTACGACCTCGCCTCTGCCGAGGGTCCGAAGCCCGATGAGGGCGCCAGGCTCCCGTGGAACTGGAAGGTGATGTTCGAGAACAACAACGACGGTTACCACGCCAGCCGTCTCCACGCCGGGCCGCTGCATGACTTCGTGCCGTCCGGCAAGGCCGAGTTCCCGCATTCCGAACCCGAGGACGCCGGGTTCCTGCGCTTCAACGGCACGCTCCACCCCGACGCCAGCTTCAACGCCACGCAGCGCGCGGTGCTGCCGATCTTCCCGGGCCTTTCGGATGAAATGCGCAACCGGATGACCTTCGCCAACGTGCCGCCCTCGCTCAGCCTCATCATGATGAGCGACATGGTGATCTACCTGATCCTGCGGCCCGACGGCCCGGAATCGCTGGAAATGGACACCGGCCTGCTGTTCGCCCCCGGCGCGATGAAGGACCCTACGTTCGACCACAAGCTCGACATGAACATGCGCGCCACCGCACACATCATCGCGCAGGATTTCCACGTCGACGAACTGGTGCAGAAGGGCCTGCGCTCGCGCTTCGCCCCGCGCGGCCGCTATTCGTGGCAGGAAGGTGCGCAGGGCCAGTTCAACAAGTGGCTGGTCCACCGTTACCGCGCTGCACACAAGCGTCTGGCGGGATTGGAAACAGTGAGTTAGGCTGCCCCCTACAGGGTTACACAACAAGGATAATTCCGGCATGACCGGCGTGCGCTTGACCACCAATGCTTATCCCCACGACCAGCGATTGCAGGCGTGGCGTTTCGCATTGCAGCGCGTGTCGCTGGAACTGGAATCCGAGAACGAGGACATCTACGGAGACCTCGTCAGCTTCACCAGCGGGCAGAAGATCCAGTTCGTCCGCTGCACCGGCACCGCGCAGGCGATGACCCTCGACTTCCGGCAGGAGGCGCGCTGTTTCTGGCTCGTCCTCCTGCTCGAAGGGCGCATTGCCGCCAGCAGCGGAGACCGCGAAGTGGAAATCGGCGAGGGCGACATGGTCTACGGCGGCGGCGACACCCGCTGCCGCATCGCCATGGAAGGCGATTTCCGCCTGCTCATCGTCAAGGTGCCGCACAGCCTGCCCGCGCTCAAATCCCGCTCGCAGCTGCCGACCGAGATCAGCGACCTCATCGCCGACACCGCCGTGGGTCGCATGATGTCGAGCCTGCTGCGCACCGTGGCCGACACCATCCTCGACATATCAGACGACCAGATCCGCCCGGTCGAACTGGCCCTGCCCGAGATGATCGCCGCCACCCTGCTCGACCGCGCGCCCGCCAAGCAATTGGGCGGCGCGGCGGGCGGGCGCGCGGCGATCCTGGAGCGGGTGTTCCAGTCGATCGAGATGCGGCTGTCCGACCCCAACCTCAACACCCACCAGATCGCCGCCGAGCACAACATCTCGCCGCGCTACCTGCAGAAGCTGTTCGAGAGCCACGGCGAAAGCTTCGGCCATTACGTGAAGCTGCGCAGGCTGGAGCGCTGCCGCCTCGATCTCGGCAGCCCGCTCCATGCGCAGCGCTCGATCTCGGAAATCCTGTTCCAGTGGGGCTTCAACGACAGCGCCTCGTTCTCCCGCGCCTTCCGCGAGCAGTACGGGATGAGCCCGCGCGAGTATCGCAAGTCCCCCGAGATCGCGACGAGCGCGGCCGAAACTCCGCGCCGCGGACGGCCCGAAAAAGCGCGCGACGTGCGCATGGACAACCGCGAGCCGCCCAGCGTCCTCAGCGGACTACCCAGCCTCGACGATGCCGCAAGATCGCGCCGCCACCACTTTCTGCCCGCGCGGCCCGACACTATCCACTGGGGCTATTTCAGCCGCTCGCTGCAACCCGCGCTCGAAGTCCGCTCGGGCGACTACGTCACGATCGAAACGCTGACCCACCACGCCAACGACGATGCCGAGCGCATGATCGAGGGCGATGCGGGCGCCGAGGCGGTGTTCCACTGGACCACCGACGGCAAGGCGGTGGAACGGCGCGGCGCCGGGCCGTTCGACGCCTCGGCCCTAGGTCGCGGCCCCGGCGAGGGTTTCGGCGTCCACATCTGCACCGGGCCGATCGCGGTCGAGGGCGCCCGCCCCGGCGACGTGATCGAGGTCCGCATCCTCGACATGGAGAACCGCCCCAGCCAGAACCCGCTGTTCGCCGGGCGCGCCTTCGGCTCCAACGTCGCGGCCTACTGGGGCTATCACTACAATGACCTCCTGACCGAGCCCAAGCAGCGCGAGGTCGTGACGATCTACGAGATCGACAACGAGCCCGGCGGCGCCACCGCGCAGGCGGTCTACTCCTATCGCTGGACCCCGCAGACCGACCCTTCGGGCGTGGTCCACGAGCGCTACGACTATCCCGGCGTGCCGGTCGATCCCGAGACCATCACCCGCAACTTCGACGTGCTGCGCGACGTGACGATCCCGGTGCGCCCGCACTTCGGCGTGATCGCGCTGGCGCCCGCACATTCGGAACTGATCGATTCGGTGCCGCCCGCCAACTTCGGCGGCAATATCGACAACTGGCGGCTGGGGGCGGGATCGAGCTGCTTCCTGCCGGTGGGGGTGCCGGGCGGGCTGCTGTCGATGGGCGATCCCCATGCCAGCCAGGGCGACAGCGAACTGTGCGGCACCGCCATCGAATGCTCGATGACGGCGGTGATCCAGGTGATACTCCACCCCGCCAAGACCAGCCGCAAGTACATCCGCGACATCGATTATCCGCTGATCGAAACCAAGGACGAATGGGTGATCCTGGGCTTCTCGCACCCGGAATACCTCAAGGAACTGGGCGCGAACGCACAAAGCGAGGTCTACAAGCAATCGTCGATCGATGCCGCGATGCGCGATGCGTTCCGCAAAGCGCGGCGGTTCCTGATGACCTTGCGCGATCTGACCGAGGACGAGGCGATCTCGCTGCTCTCGGTGGGGGTGGATTTCGGGATCAGCCAGGTCGCCAACGGCAACTGGGGCGTGCATGCGGTGATCCGCAAAAGCCTGTTCGCCGCCTGAAGCAGCGACCGTGCGCCCGCATGGGCAGGCGCACGGTCGAGGCGGGGGCGCGCGGCGTCAGCCTTTCGGGGGGACGAGTTCGAGCATCGCCGTGGTCGCCCCGCTGCGGCCGACCCATGCATTGCTGCGGGCAGCATCCTCGCGCAGCCGGGTCATGTTCCTTTGCGCATAACCCTCCGAATTGGCGAAGAGAACGCGCACGATATACTGTTGGTCATGCCCCACCCCGCGCGGCAGCGGGTGAAGCGTGGCGATGCGCTCCACCGCGCGCACCGTTGCGCGGTCGAGGTCGCCGTGACCCGAAGTCTTGTAGAGTTGGACTTGTGAAGGCACGCCGTCTTCGCTGCAATTGAACTTGACGGCGACGATGCCTTCGCTGGCCGGCATCGTGCCCATCGGAGCCGGATACCTGACCTTACGCTCGAATTGTCGGAACACGTTCTCCGACCAGTTCTGGACGCTCGGCGGCGCAATGACGGAAAGCGTATCGGTCGCGGTTTCTGCCCGGCCGCCACTCGGCGCTACGCACAAAGTAAGACCCACGACAGCGGCTGCAACAAACTTCTGCCTGTTCATTGGAGTACCCTCCCAATGCGTCTCACATCGACCTCAGACAAGCAATATATGACGCGCAAGACGCAATTTTACATATTTTCATGAAAAACGACTCGTTTATTGCGCGAACCCTGGATCAATATTAAATCAAAATACGCACGCTGAGAGTCGACCAGATCACATAACGCGAATTAGTGTAGATTACTTTGCCTCGACATTGCTGCATATGCCGAGCGCCAGCATCAAAATCGCCATGGTTTCATGTGCATGCCAAGGGTTTGTCAGAAACGCCCTCATCCGAGATTATTTTGCAGCCACTGCCGTCGTCAGATGCATCCAGGTGTCGAATTGCCCTTGGAGCATCGCGAACTCCCCTTTGGCGTAGCCCAAGGCATCCTCTCCCAGCAGCAACACCAGCGGCGGCTCCGGCGCGGCGATGGCCGTCACAATCGCTTGCGCAATCATCATCGGATCGCTCGGTTCCTCGCCATGATGGCCGGTCAGTACCTGCCGCGCGACGTGCGCAGTCCCGGCATAGTCGGCGATCGAGGGCTCGGCCCCCAGCAGCCGCGAGGCGGCGAACTCGGTGCGCATGCCCCCTGGAGCTACGTTGGTCACCTTGATGCCGAGCGGCCCCACCTCCTGCGCCAGCGTGCGCCCGATGCAGTCGAGCGCGAACTTGCTGGCGCCGTAGATACCGGTGCCGTTCCAGCAGGCCATGCCGCTGATAGACCCGACATTGACGATATGGCCGGACTTTCGCGCCCGCAGGTACGGCAGCGCCGCCTGAATCACTGCCAGCGCCCCCCAGACGTTGACGTCGAACAGCGCCTTCGCGTCATCGATCGGCGTTTCCTCGATGGCCCCGGTATAGCCGAGGCCTGCGTTGTTCACGACCACGTCGAGGCCGCCGGTGCGCTCCTCGGCCGCATCGAACACCGCCTTCACCGCGCCGAGGTCCGTCACGTCGAGGACCATGCCGATGGCCCTCTCCCCCATCGCCTCGAAGGCGGCGACGGCATCGGCGTTGCGCACCGTGCCGACGACGGTATGCCCGGCGTCCAGCGCGGCTTGCGCAATGGCGCGGCCGAGCCCGGTGCTGACGCCGGTGATGAACCAGTTGCTCATGTCGAACTCCCTCACGAATACCCGGCGCACCTAGCGCGAGCAGGCCGACGCATCTATGCCCCTCGCGCCCGATGCCTTGAGCGGCGACAACAGCATGGGCGCAGGGTGACAAGAACCGCGCCGCGCCCCATTCTAGCCTTTGCCGAGAAATCCAGTCAGGGGAGCCCGATGATCCAAAGCCAACCGCGTCCCGAGAGCTTCGGCCTCCCGTCCGACACCGGAGGACGCGACCTCGGCATCTTCATGCCGATGGCGAACGGTGGCTGGATCCTGTCGAAGAACGCGCCCACGCTCGACGGGTCCTACGACTATAACCTCAAGGCCGCGCGGCTGGCCGAGGACATCGGCCTCGATTTCATCATGGCGATGGCTAAGTACCGCGGCTACGGCGGCGAGACGCAGCACTGGAACACGTCGCTGGACTCGCCGATGCTGATGGCGGGGCTGGCGCAGGCGACGAGCCGGGTGAAAGTCTGGGCGACCGTCCACACGATCCTGCAGAACCCCGCCGTCACCGCCAAGATGATCGCCACGCTCGATCAGATCAGCCATGGCCGCGCCGGGCTTAACGTGGTGACCGGCTCCTACAAGGGAGAATTCTCTCAGATGGGCGCCTGGCCCGAGGGCGTCGATCATGACGAACGCTACGTGCTGGCGACCGAGTGGATACGCGGCATCAAGGCGTTGTGGACGCAGGACTCCGTGACGATGGCGGGCAAGCACTTCACCCTCGACGACTGCATGTCGAACCCCAAACCCTCCAGGGCACCGTTCCTCGTCTGCGCGGGCACCTCGAAAGTCGGCATAGAGTTCACCGCCAACGAGATGGACGCGCTGTTCCTGTCCGGCGGCAACGTCGAGGAACTGGCGAAGGCCAGCGCCGACGCCAAGGCGGAGGCGGCCGGGCACGGCGCGAAGATCCGTACGTACTCCATGATGACCGTGGTGTTCGGCGACACCGACGAGGCCGCCGAGGAAACCGCCGCTCGTTTCCGTGCCGGCTTCGACGAGGAAGCTCTCCACGGTATGATGCGTGCCTACGGCTTCCTCGATAGCGAGATCGGCAAGGAGAACGCCTTCACCCAGAAGGCCCGCTCCACTTTCATGACCCCGCATGTGCTGGGCACCCCGGAGACGGTGACGGCGCGCCTGTCGGAGATTTTCGAGAAGACTTCGCTCGACGGGCTGATGCTGATCTTCCCGGATTATCACGCCGCGCTGCCCATATTCGGCGAAAAAGTGCTGCCGACCTTGCGCGAGCGCTTCCCGAGCCGGATGGAACCCGCGCATGGCTGACTTGCCGCACATCGACCCCGCCGGGATGATCGCTCCCGCCCGCACTGCCCTGATCGTGGTGGACGTGCAGGTCGACTTCGCCGCGCCCGAGGGCCTGATCGGTCGCTTCGGCATCGACCTCGCCCCGGCCGAGGCCGCGATCGACCGGATCGAGATGCTCATCGCCGCCGCCCGCGCGGCCGGAGTTACGTTAGCGTTCATGCGCGTGATGACGCGCCCCGAAACCGATTCCGAGGCTCTGAAGACGCTGATGGCCCGGCGCGGCACGCCCGGCGAGGAAGGCATCTGCCGGATCGGCAGCGGCGGCGAGGACTACTATCGCCTGTTCCCCCAGCCGGGCGACATCGAGATATCCAAGCTGGTCTATTCCAGCTTCCACGGCACCGATCTGGAACAGCAACTTCGCGCGCGCGGGATCGACACGTTGGTGATGACGGGCCTCACCACCGAGTGCTGCGTCGATTCCACCACGCGCGACGCCTTTCACCGTGACTTTCATACGTTCGTGGTGTCCGACGCCTGCGCAGCCTACGAACCGGACCTTCACGCCCACGCGCTCAAGGCGCTGGCCGCGAATACCTCGCTGCTGGTGACCACCGACGCGGTCATGGCTGCGTGGAGCGCGTGAACACCCTCTCGACGATGCGGGCCATGGATGCCATCTTGCTCCGCGTGGAGAGAAGTGTCGGCACCGCGCTTGTGTCGATACGCATGATTGTACTCAGCCGGTGGCCGGTGCCGAGAAACACCGCCGCCTCCACCCGCCCCGCCACAGGGATCATACCAGGATGAACACCCGTCTGCTCGTCATGATCGTGCTTCAGGCTTTGTGCCTGATGTACTTCCTGCTCTCGGCGGGGACGTTCAACTCGCTGGGCATGGTGCTGCCCTCGATGGTCGAGGCGTTCGGCATGACCTGGGCGCAGGCGGGCTTCGGCTTCACCCTGCTGGGCACGGCTTGCGGGATCGTCAGCCTCGCCCCCGCGCTGACGATCCGCAAGCTCGGCATCGGGCGCACGCTGGCGGCGGGGACGGTGATCCTGTTCGTGGCCTTCTGGCTGCTCTACACCTCGACCGGCGTGATGGGCTACTATCTGGGCACCACACTGCTCGGCATCGGCTACTGCTTCTGCGGGACCGTGCCTGCCGTGCATATCCTGTCGAGCAGTTTCCGGCGCCGCTCGACGGTGCTGGGGCTCTACTTCACGATCGGCAACCTCGGCGCCGTCGCCGGGCCGCTGCTGTGGTACGGATCGCAGAGCGCCGGGTTCGACTGGCGCTTCTACTGGCTGCTCTTCGCCGTGGCTTCGGTCGTCGTGGGGGGCTTTTGCACCCTCACCGCCGGACGCCTCCACATCGCCGCGCCCGAGGAGCACGTCGCGTCCCCGGGTGCACCGGCCGAGTGGACCGTGCGCCGCGCGCTCGGGACCGTGCAGTTCTGGGTCGTCGTGCTCGCCTATACCGCGTGCCTTGCGATCAACACGACCACGCACGGTTTCGCCTACCAGCACCTGATGGAGCACGGCATCGCGCAGGATCGCGCCTCGCAGCTCATAAGTCTTGCGGCTCTGGTCTGCGCGATCGGATCGGCACTGGCGGGCATCGCGGGTGAGAAGACCAGCGCGCGGACGCTGACGATGTTCTCGCTGGGGTGCCTGGGAGTCTCCGCGGCTACGCTGGCGATGATCGACGGACCGATCTCGCTGATGCTGTGGATGGTGACGTTCGGCGGTGGGCTGGGCTTCAGCTACGTCAGCACCGTCATGCTGCTGCAGTCCTATTTCGGACAACGCGCTTCGCTGGAACTCTATTCGATCATGATGGCGGTATCTACCTCGGCCGCGATCGGCCCGGCGCTGGGCGGCGCGGTGAAGGACCAAACCGGCAGCTTCTCCGGCATCTTCCTCGGCCTTGCGGTGCTGAGTGCGGTACTGTTCTGCGCTGTCGCGATCCTGCGCAAGCCGGGCGAGCGCGGGGTGCAGGCTGTGCAGGTCGTGGCGGCGGAGTAAAGACCCATTTGTCTCGGGGAGGTGGCGCCGCCGAAGGCGGTGGCGGAGGGGGAATTGCGCGAGGTTCTCCCCCCTCCACCACCCGCTGCGCGGGCGGTTCCCCTCCCCGAGCAAGCTCGGGGAGGAATTTTAGGGGATTTCCGACCTCAAGGGCATCGACGGCGCGGCACCCCTGCGCCCTACCGAGAGCGACGCCGCAGCGTTAGCCAGTCGCAGCGCCGCTTCCAGACCCACGCCCTGATCGATGCAGGCGGCGAGCACGCCGCAGAAGCAATCCCCGGCGCCGCTGGTATCGACCACCCGCTCGGCCGGAACCGCAGGCACGAACGTCGCACTCTCCACCCCGATCGCCGCTGATCCCAGCGCGCCGAGCGTCACCACAACAGTCTGATCCGGCCGCGCCAAGAGGCGGCGTGCCACGAGCAGATCGTCGAGCGTCTCCGGCTCGCGGTCCAGCGCGAGATAGTCGGCGAACTCGGTCTGGTTGAAGATCATCATGTCCGCCATGCCGAACAGCCGCGCGCCCGCCGGGATGGCCGGAGCGGCGTTGACGATCCTGCGGACATGCGCGGCCGCATCGCTGGCGAACAGCGCGGCAATGGCATCGATATCGGTTTCCAGCTGGACGAGCAGCACCCGCGTCACCGCGTCGATCGCACCGAGCGCCACCTCGGCGCGTGCCAGGAGGTTGGCCCCGGCCTCGACCGCGATCATGTTGTCGCCGCCGGGTTCGATCAGGATCGTGGCGCGACCGCTGCCCTGCCCTGCCAGCACCTCGACATGCGCGGTATCGACGCCATCACCGCCAAGCGCCTCCAGCAGCAGGCGCCCCGCCGCATCGTCGCCGACAGCCCCCGCCATACGGGTGACCGATCCGAACCGCGCCGAGGCCACCGCCTGGTTGAGTCCCTTGCCGCCGATCGCCTGCGCGCTGTCCTCTACCAGCAGGGTCTGCCCCCAGGCGGCCTTCGCCGGCAGGCGCAGCGCTATGTCGAGATTGAGGGAACCGAAGACGGTGACGCTCATGCTGACTCCCGGATCGGCTCCCTCGCCCAATCTATCAGAACTTGTACCCGACCGAGAAGAGTGCTTGGCGCGGCGGGATGTAGGTGTCCGAGATCTGCCCGCTGCCGTAAGGATCGGTGAAGCGCGAGTTGATGCCGTTCGTGTCGAACAGGTTGGTCACCGTGGCCGAGACGCTGAAGCCGGTATCGGCGAAGGCGTAGCTGGCGAACAGGTTCACCTGCGAGTAGTCGGGTGTATCGTCCTGCCCCGGCGTGTTGAATACGCGCGACTGGAACTTGCCGCGATAGATGTACTGCGCGCGGGCGGTGAATTCGCCGGGGCCGATATCGCCGGTCCACGAGAGCGCCGCCGATCCCTGTACCGAGGGCATCTTGGGGATCTTGTTGCCGTTGATGTTCTCGCGCGCTGCCTCGCGGACATAGACCGCATTGCCGAAATTGGCGAAGAAGCCGCCGACGCCGCCATAGCCCGCCGCGACCTGTGCCGCGTCGGCAGCCGTGGCGTTGAGGGCCAGATAGTCCTCGGTGAACTTGCCGTGCAGCAGCGACAGCGAGCCCTCGAACCTCAGGTGCTGCGTGGCGTGCCAGTCCATCTCCAGTTCGGCGCCGTAGACTTCCGCCTTCGGGGCATTGCTGATGCCCTCACCGAACAGCACCGCGTCCTCCTCGAGGAACTGCAGGTCCTTGTAGAAGTAGTAGAACGCCGAGGCATTGATCTGCAGCGTATCGCCGAAGAAGCGGTTCTTGGAACCGATCTCGATCGAGTCCAAAGTCTCGGGCTTGTAGGTCGGCTTCACGCCGGTCTCCATGCCGAAGATGGTGTAGGAGCTGTTCCCGCTCGCCGCCGCGCTGTTGATGCCGCCCGGCTTGAAGCCGCGCGTGTAGCTGGCGTAGACCATGTTGCTGGGGGTCAACTGGTAGTCCAGCGCGAACTTGCCGGTCAGGCGTCCGGTGCTGGTGCCGAGGGTCGGCGCAGGCTGGAGATAGGCCCCTGAAGTCTGCCCGCTGGTACCGCCGGACATGCTGTCGCTGACGCCGCTGTACTTGTCGTGGTTGTAGCGGATGCCCGCCGTCACCGTCAGCGCGTTCGTCAGTTCGAGACTGCCTTGCGCATACCCGGCATAGGCCTCGCGGGTGATGGCCGAGAGTTCGGCATAAGTGATCGCTTTGACCAGCGGATCGCTGAACAGCGTGCCCGTGGCCAGCGGCGGGTTAAGCCCGTCGCCCTTGTTGTCGCGATATTCGTTGATGTAGTTCTTGTTCTTCGAGCGCAGGTAGACCCCGCCGACGATCCAGCGGAATGGCCCCTCGTTGTCCGAGGCGATGTTGTATTCCTGCGTCCAAGAGGCGGTGTTCTGCTGCCAGGTGGCGATGTGGTCGTAGTTGTAGAAGCCACCGCTGGCCTGCAGGAACAGTGCCGGGTTCAGCCCGTCGCCGTCCCATGACAGGTCGCTGTGCAGCTTCTGGTAGCCGGTGATCGAGCTGAACGTTGCGCCGCCCAGGTCGAACTTGACCACGCCGTAATAGAGCTGGGTGCGGATATAGGTCTTGCCCGGGAAATCCTGCGTCAGTTCGCGCGGGTCGGGATTGGGATCGAGCACGTTTTTCTGCGCGGTCGCGTTCTGGTCGCCCTTGTACTGGATGGTTGAGAGCAGCACCGAGACGCGGTCGGTCGGGGTCCACTTGACGGCCAGCTTGCCGCCCCATTCATCGGCATCGTCGAGTTCATAGCCGGGCTGCCCGGCGACATCCGTGGCCTTGGCATAGCCGTCATGGCGCAGGCGCTGCCCGGCGGCACGGATCGCCAGCGTATCGGTGATCGGCACGTTGATGGCCGCATCGGCCTTGAGCATGTTGTAGTTGCCGTAGCCAAAGTTCGCCGAGCCGGACAGCGCCGAGGCGTCGGGCTGCTTCGACACCACGTTGATGGTGCCGCCGGTCGATCCCTGCCCGTACATCGTGCCCTGCGGACCGCGCAGCACTTCGACTTGCGCGACGTCGATGAAGGCAGCGTTCGCGGCGATCGAATTGAAGATGTAGACGCCGTCGACGTGGAACGAGACACCCGGCTGGGTCGAGGGGTTCTCCGGCGTCTCCGAACCGATGCCGCGGATCGAGATCATCCGCTCGCCGCCGCCGCTCTTGGCGACGACGAGGCCCGGCACGCTGCCGTTGAGGCCGGTGACTTCGGTGATGTTCGCCTTGTTCAGCGTATCGTCGGTGACCGCCGTGACCGAAAGCGACGCCTTCTGGAGAGTGACGTTGGTGCGCTCCGCCGAGACGACGATCTCGCCGATCGGACCGCCGCCGCCCTCAGCCGCCGCCGCTGCGGTATCGGCGGCCGCGTCCGCCGCTTCGGCCCGTGCCGAAGCCGGACAAGTCGCTGCCAGCAATGCGAGGACGGAGACGCCGGTGGCGCCCATGAATCGAGCAGTCGTGGTCACAATAACCCCCATCTGTGAAGGCGCACCGCATGGGTACGCGCGTTGGCACCGCCTTTCCGCTGCCGAAGATCCCCATTCCCGAAGGGCTGCCGACCGGTATTCCGGTTCGCCCTGCACTCGTCGCTTGCGCTTTTCCCTGAACCTTTTGTCTGACCCTGCCCCCCCCCGTGAATTGTGGGGTGAGTGGGCCGCCCGTCGAAACTTCGGCGAATCACACGCCGACGCAAGCGACAACTGGCCGCGTGCGCTCGCGATCAAACGGCGGGGCATCATGCGCAAAGAACCGGCCCTCAAGGCGCCTGGGTGACGATGGCCGCAATGCGGATTGCCTCAATTCTCATGAAACCCTGTGCAGTCTGACCCGTTGCCTCTGCCAAGAGCACGGCCAGAGGGGAAGTCAATTGCCGGAATACGTTTCGTGAGCAGCAGGGTACGCCGCCTTTGCGCGGGCTTCGGCACATCATTCCTGGCCTTCGCCCTGACGGCCAATGCCCAGCCCTCCCCCGCCGATCAGTTCGGGGACCTTTTCGCCGCGGTGCAGGAAGGCCACGTCTTCGAGGACGGCAAGACGTTCGCCGACGCCGTGCCCAGGCGCGCACCCGACGCGATCATGGCGGAGTACGCGGCGAAGCCGCCGACCTCTCCGACCGACCTGCGCTATTTCGTGCTCGACAACTTCACCGTCCCCGGTGTCAACGACAAGCCGCTGCCCCCCTTGCGCGAACACATAAGGACATTGTGGCCGCAGCTTTCGCGCGACGCGGTCACGCCGCCGCCCGCAAGTTCGGCGATCGCGCTTCCGTCGCCTTACGTCGTGCCGGGCGGGCGGTTCCGTGAGATCTACTACTGGGATTCCTACTTCACGATGCTGGGCCTCGTCGCCGATGGCCGCGACGATCTGGTCGAGGGGATGATCGACGACTTCGCCAGCCTGATCGAGCGCTTCGGTCACATCCCTAACGGCACCCGCACTTACTACCTCAGCCGTTCGCAGCCGCCGTTCTTCGCTCTCATGCTGGACCTCTCGAAACAGACCGACGGCACCGTCCGCGCCCGGCGTCTCGCGGCCTTGCGCAAGGAGCATGCCTACTGGATGGCCGGCGAAAGCTGTGCCCGTGCGGCGAAAGCGTGCGAGCGGGTGGTGCGCATGCCCGACGGCAGCGTGCTCAACCGCTACTGGGATGACCGCGATACGCCGCGCGACGAATCCTTCGCAGAGGACCGCGCCACTGCCAAGGCCTCCGCACGGCCTGCCGCCGAAGTCTACCGTGACCTGCGGGCGGGCGCGGAAAGCGGGTGGGACTTCAGTTCGCGCTGGCTCTCCGACCCGCAGGACCTGGCGACCATTCGCACCACGCGGGTGGTGCCGGTCGATCTCAACGCTCTGATGTGGGCGATGGAGAAGCGTATCGAGAAAGGCTGCAAACAGGCAGGCGATCAGCCCTGCACGCGCGAATTCTTCCAGCGGGCCGCAGCGCGCAAAGGCGCCATCGACAGATACATGTGGCAGAGCCGCCAGCGGCGGTTCGCCGACTGGCTTCTCGACGAGAGCACGCCAGGCAGCGTCCAGTCGTCCGCCACGCTGTTTCCGCTCTTCGTCGGCATGGCGTCCCCCGCGCAGACCACGGCCATCGCCGCAACCACGCGGCGCGCACTTCTGGGCGAAGGCGGCATCCGAACGACGATCCTGCGCACCGGCCAACAGTGGGATGCTCCCAATGGCTGGGCGCCGCTGCAATGGGTCGCCCTGGAGGGGCTGCACCGCGGTGGGCAGGACGCTCTGGCGAAGGACGTCGCCGCGCGCTGGCTCGGCACTGTGAACTGCACATACCTGGAAACGGGCAAGATGCTGGAGAAATACGACGTGGAGGAACGCCGCGCGGGCGGCGGCGGCGAGTATCCGCTGCAGGACGGCTTCGGCTGGACAAATGGTGTCACGGCGGCAATTCTCGAACGCTATCCGGCACTTGTACCCGGCACTACGCTGCGAACTTGCGCCCCGACTTCCGGCAGTGAACAGTAACGCCGGTAGCTGCGCCGTTTCGGGACTCGCTGTTCTTTCGTACAGCTTGCAGATGTTATCGTTTACATCTATATGTGATTCATGCGTGGCCCCGAGGGGCCTTTTTGTAGCCAGGCGGTGATCTCCTCCCTCCGCCACCTGTGCCGGACAAGCGCAGAGCCTTCTCGGGTCGCAACCGCAGACGGTAAAAGAGAAACCCCGGGAGCTTCCGCACTCCCGGGGTTTCCGATTCTCAGGCCCTCAGTATCAGGACATGCCCATCCGGCGGAAATCCGGCAGTGCTCCGTCGCCGCCCGCGAAGTCGTCGAAGGCATGTTCGGTCACCCGGATGATATGCTTTTCGATGAACGGCGCACCTTCCGCCGCGCCGACCTGCGGATGCTTGAGCGCGCATTCCCATTCGAGCACGGCCCAGCCCGCGAAGTCGTACTGCGCCATCTTCGCGAAGATCGCTCCGAAATCGACCTGCCCGTCGCCGAGCGAGCGGAACCGGCCCGGGCGTTCCACCCAGCCTTGATAGCCGCCGTAGACCCCCGCCTTGGGCGAGGGACGGAACTCTGCGTCCTTCACATGGAAGCACTTCACGCGCTCGTGATAAACGTCGAGGAAGCCGACGTAGTCCATTTGCTGCAGGACCATGTGGCTGGGGTCGTAGAGGATATTGGCGCGCGGGTGATTGCCGGTTGCCTCGAGGAAACGCTCGAAAGTCACGCCGTCGTGCAGGTCCTCGCCAGGGTGCAGTTCGAAGCCGATGTCGACGCCGCATTCGTCAAAGCGGTCGAGGATCGGCTGCCAGCGGCGGGCGAGTTCGGCGAAAGCCTCGTCCACCAGCGCGGCCGGGCGCTGCGGCCATGCATAGAAGTAGGGCCACGCCAAAGCGCCCGAGAAGCTCGCCTGCGTCGTCAGGCCAAGGCGCTCGCTGGCCTTTGCCGCCAGATGCATCTGGTTCACCGCCCATTCCTGCCGCGCGCCGGGATTGCCGCGCACCGCTTCGGGAGCGAAGGCGTCGAACGCCGCGTCATAGGCCGGATGGACCGCGACCAGCTGGCCCTGGATATGCGTGGACAGTTCGGTCAGCGCCAGACCATGCTGGCCAAGGATGCCCAGCACCTCGTCGCAATAGTCCTGGCTGTCCGCCGCCTTTTCAAGGTCGAACAGCCGCGCGTCGTTGCTGGGCACCTGCACGCCCTTGTAGCCGAGCGAGGCCGCCCACGCCGCGATCGAATCGAGCGAATTGAACGGCTCGTCGTTACCGGCGAACTGAGCGAGGAAGATGCCCGGCCCCTTGATGGTCTTCATGTCCTGCGAACCTCTTTATTTCCTGTCAGACCGTTTTCCGCGCCCGAAACGCACGATCCAACCGCATCGCACTGTCGCGATAGAAGGTGGCGAGCGATTCGAGGAGCCTTTCCGGGCAGTCCGCCCGCAAAGCGCTTGCGAATACGACCATAAACGACGTTTCTTTCCCGTTTGCGACGCTGGTTACGGTCGTTTAATGAAAACGATACCACCGGCTAATTACCGGGAATTCCGCCATTCGCGCAAGCCCGGCACAGCCATCGCTTGACAACATGCGAGGATTGGGCCTTTTTAAGAAAAGAAAAGGTTTACATTGGTGGCGCGCGGCGATGGCCGGTGCGCCGTCGCAGGCTGAGGTATCCATCTAAATGCTGTCGTTCGGCGTCGATCTCATCACGTTCTTCCATCCCGGTTTCTGGGGGATGGCGAATGAGCAGGAGGTCGTCACTTTCGGCCGTGAACAGCCCCGCGCCTTCTGGGACCGCATGCTCGACACGCTGGCGCAAAGCGGCGTCACCGGCATCGAACTCACCTTCTCCCCCTTCGGCCCGGAAGGCCTGATCGCCGCCTATGGTTCGATCGAAGCGGCCAGGGACGAGCTTGACCGGCGCAATCTCGCCATCGCCAGCGGCTTTTTCGCCGACGTCGCCATCGAGGGCGGCATGGGCGATGCGCAGACCGAGGCCCGTTGGCTCGACAGCGCCGAGGAATCGGCGAAGGCGCTTGCCGCCTGGGGATCCGACATCATGGTCATGGGCCTGCCCATGCGCACCAGTTGGGACGCCGAGCCGCCTGTCTTCGTCGACATGGAATTCGCCCGCAAGGCGGCGGACTTCTGCAACCGTCTCGGCGCGCTGACGCTGCGGCACGGGGTGCGCCTCGCGCTCCATACCGAGGCCCACTCCACCTTCTGTCAGCCGCGCGACATCGACCTGCTGCTGATGCTGACCGATCCGGTCTACGTCGGCTTCTGCCCTGACAGCGCACACATCCTGCTTTCGGGCGGCGATCCGGTCACCGTCGTCGCGCGCCACATCGAGCGTGTCGTCACCGCGCACTGGAAGGACGCCAAGAGCGCGATGCCGATCAACATCCCGATCGATCATGGCATCCATCACGCCCACCGCGAATATTTCTGCGCCATCGGCGAAGGCACCGTGGATTTCGACGGCTGGGCCAAGCTCATGCTATCGAAGGCCGACCAGAAGTGGGCCATCCTGGAGATCGACGCCGTGCCGGATCCTCTGACCGAAACCCGCAAGTCGCTGGCTTTCGCCGGCGAAGTGCTGGACCGTCTTTCCAACGAGACCGCTGCATGAACGGCGCACTGACCTGGCGCGAGAAGCTCAGCTACGCGCTGGGCAACTTCGGCATCAACCTGCCGTTCGGCATGACCAATGCCTACCTGCTCTACTTCTACACCGACGTCTACGGCGTCAGCGCGGGCACGGTCGCCTCGCTGTTCCTGATCGCGCGCTGCGTGGATGCCGTGTTCGACCCGATGATGGGCCTGCTGATCGACCGCACTGAAACCCGCTGGGGCAAACATCGACCGTTCCTCCTATGGCTCGCCGTACCCTTCGCGGTCTGCGGCGCCATCGTGTTCTGGGCACCGCCGCTGGAGGGCTGGCAGAAGATCGCCTTCATCTTCGCGACCTATACGCTGATGGGTATTCTCTATTCCGCCGTCAGCCTGCCGCTGAATTCCATGCTGCCGACGCTGACCCGCGATCCCAGGCAGCGCAACACTGTCAACGCCCTGCGCGAGTTCATCGGTTCCTCGGCCACGGTCGGCATCGGCTACGCCGCGCTGCCGCTGGTCAAGACTTTCAGTAATGGGGACGAGGCGCACGGTTTTCTAGTCCTCGCCGCGATCACCGGCGCGATCACGCTGGTCTGCATGCTCAACGCCTTCGCCAACACGCGCGAGCGGGTCGAGGTGGACCATTCCGTCGCCAAACTCACCACCGCGCAGTCGCTGCAAGCGACGAAGGGCAACTGGCCCTGGATCGCGACGATGCTGGTCAACTTCTTCTTCTGGATCGGCTTTACCGGCCACATCCAGTCCTTCGTCTACTTCGCGCAGAGCGTGCTGGGCGAGGCGGAGTTCACCTCCACCCTCATGCTGACGATGCTCGCCGTTCTGGTCGGCACCGGCTTTGCGGGCGTCTGCGCCAACGCTATCGGCAAGCGCATGACCGGCGCGATCGGCGCCGCGGTCGCCACCGTCTTCACCGCGATCATGCCGCTCTCCAACGACCACACCTGGCTGATCGCGACCAACTGCGTCGCCTATATCGGGCAGGGTCTGATCGGCGGTCTGCTGTTCTCGCTGATGGCCGACGCGGTGGACTACGGCGCGTGGAAATCGGGCTACCGCGCGCAGGGCTTCTTGTTCGCCGCCTCCAGCTTCGGCGTGAAACTGGGCATGAGTGTGGGCGGTGCGGCAGGCGCGTGGTTCCTCAGCCTTGCCGCCTACGACGCCAAGGCGCCCGTCACGCCCGAGGTCGTCACCGCCGTCATGGCCGGGCACGTCTGGCTGCCTGCCGCCAGCTATGTGGCGATGGGCCTCTCGCTCATCCTGTTCCGCTTCCTTCCTGCCTACAAGAACGCTTGAGAGCCCCGAGCATGCGCACTGAGTTCGATTACATCATCGTCGGCGCGGGCAGCGCCGGTTGCGTCCTCGCCGAGCGCCTGAGCGCCGATGGCAAAAGCCAGGTGCTCCTCCTCGAAGCGGGCGGCCGCAACGAGGAACTGATGGTCCGCATGCCGCGCGGCATGATCAAGATCTGGACCAAGCCCAAGTGGTACTGGCCCTTCCCCGCCGAGCAGCAGGGGACACGCCCCGCCGGCGAAACCTGGTTCTACGGCAAGGGCCTCGGCGGTTCGAGCGCGGTCAACGGCACGTGGTACTTTCGCGGCCAGCCCCGCGACTACGACGCATGGGAAGCGCAGGGCAATCCCGGCTGGAACTGGGCCGAGATCGAGCGCTGCTACGAGGAACTCGAAGACTACCACGGCAAAAGCTACGGTCGCCGTGGCAAGCGTGGCCCGCTCGAAGTCACCGAAGTGCCGGAGGGCGACCCGGTCCTGACCGGCGCGATCCTGCAGGCGGCGCGCGAGGCGGGCATTCCCGTCCTAGACGACGTCAACGCGCCGGGCACCGAAGTCGCCGGTCGCACGCAGCAGACCGTGGACCCGCGCGGTAATCGCGTCACCGCCTATACCGCCTTCCTCAAGGCCGCGGCCAAGCGCCCGAACCTAACCATCCTGACCGGCGCGCTGGTGCGCCGCGTTACGTTCGCGGGCAAGCAGGCCACCGGCGTCCTCGCCGAAATCGAGGGTAAGGATGTTGCCTTCACCGCAGGCCGCACCATCCTCACCGCAGGCGTGCTACAGAGCCCCAAGCTGCTCCAGCTTTCCGGCATCGGCCCCGCCGACGTTCTCGCCCGCCACGGCATCGATGTGGTGCATGAGAACCCGCACGTCGGCCGCAACATGAACGAGCACATGATGGTCGCCCTGTCATGGCGGCTGAACAAGGCGCGCGGCCTCAACCACGAATTCCGCGGCTGGCGCGCCTACTGGCATGGCCTGCGCTACATCCTCACCGGCAAGGGCCTCATGGCCTCGCTGCTGCCGGAAGTCTCGGTCATGGCCTCGCTGGAGGCGGACAAGGACTGGCCCGACCTGCAACTCGGCATCTCGCCCTATTCCATGGCGTCGTCCGAGGACGACAAGCCCGAGGCCGGGCGCGGACAGACCGAGGCGGTCCCCGGGATCACCGCCACCGCCTTCTGCCTGCGCCCCAATAGCCACGGCTACGTCGAACTGGCGAGCACCGACCCCGCCGCCCCGCCGCGCCTCGTGCCGAACTGGTTCGCCGCGCCCGAGGACCGCGCCACGATCCTGCGCGCGATCCACAAGGTGCGCGAGATCATGGCCCAGCCCGCCCTCGCCCCCTACATCGGCGCCGAGACCGTGCCCGGCCCCTCCGTCCAGACCGACGAGGAGATCCAGCAGGCCGCGAACTGGATGGTTTCGACCGGCCTCCACGGCACCGGCACTTGCCGCATGGGCTCGGCCGAGGCCGGTCCCAATGCAGGCGTCGTCGATGCGGGCCTTCGGGTCCATGGCGTCTCCGGCCTTTACGTGGCCGACTGCTCGGCGATGCCGACCGGCATCTCGGGCAACACCAACGGCCCGGCGATGGCCTTTGCGTGGCGCGCGGCGGAGGTGATTGCGGCGGCGTGACGAAAGTTGCGCATCGCGCAACTTCGCTTGCTCCGCCCCTCGCGGCTATGTAACGTTTACATCCAATGGCGAACATCAAGGACATCGCCCGCGTCGCGGGAGTATCGGTAGCGACAGTGTCGCGCGCGCTCAGCACCCCCTCGCTGGTGCGCCCGGCCACGATCGAGCGGATCGAGGCGGCCATCGCCGACCTCAACTACGAGCCGAACCACCTGGCCGCGGGCCTGCGCCGCCAGCGCAGCGACAACGTGATCGTCGCGGTGCCCAGCATCTACAACCCGTTCACCTCAGCCTTCGTCGAGGGGATCGAGAACGTCGCGCGCGCCAACAAGATGCGCGTGCTGCTCGGCATCACCGAGGGTGACGTCGATGCGCTCAACAAGTTCACCTCGATGATCGCGGGCAAGCAGGCCGACGGGCTCATCCTGCTGGAAAAGAACCTCCCCGACATCGTCCTCAATCCCCCGGCCAAGAGCAAGCTGCCGCCGATGGTCGCGGCTTGCGAGTATCCGCCCGACCTAAACCTGCCGCGCGTGCGCACCGACAACCATGAGGCCAGCGCCCTGATCGTCGGCCATCTGGCGGAACTGGGGCACCAGCGCATTGCCGCGATCACCGGGCCGCTCGACCAGTTCATGTCGATGGACCGTCTTTCCGGCTACAAGCTGGGCCTTTTGCGCGCGCGGATCGAGTTCGACGAAGCGCTGGTGGCGCGCGGCGATTTCTCGCTCCAGTCGGGCTACGATGCGATGGTGCGCCTGCTCGACAGCGGCGCGGAGTTCACCGCCGTCGCCTGCGCCAACGACGAGATGGCCATGGGCGCGATGAGCGCGCTGCATCAGCGCGGCATTTCCGTGCCGGACGAGATGTCGGTGGCGGGTTTCGACGACTTGCGTTTCGGCGCCTTCGCCATCCCGCCGCTGACCACGGTGCACATCCCCACGGTGGAGATCGGCGAGGCGGCGATGCGGCTGATGCTGGATTCGCTCCTGCAGCAGGACCACGAGGGACCGGCGCGCGAAGTGGTGCTTCCGCATCGCCTGATCGTGCGTCAGTCGACGGCCGCGCCAAGAAAAAAACGCAAGAAAGCCTGAATCCTCCCCCCTCCCCGTGCCAGGGAGGATGCGCGCGCGTCGTCCCTCCAACCCCGTCATCCCAGCGAAGGCTGGGACCGCTGGCCTGTTACGGCCAACTATCGTCAGGACGCTCTGCCGAGGGCTCGGCTTTGCGCGGCCAGCGG
>NZ_ALVC01000352.1:0-10304 GCF_000293195.2 Sphingomonas sp. LH128 | reverse complement strand
CATTGCTTCGCAACAGGGAGGATAGGAAGTTAGAATGCCTTAATCCTCCCTGTCCCGCAGGGATGGGGAGGGGGACCGCCCGCACAGCGGGTGGTGGAGGGGGCCCAAGCGCAAACGAAAAAGGCCGATGCTTTCGCACCGGCCCCTTCGCTCAGCCTGACGGCGCGATCACATGTGGATCGGCTTGCCCGTCACCGCCATCGCGGCTTCCTTGATCGCTTCCGAGTGCGTCGGGTGCGCGTGGCAGGTGTAGGCGATGTCTTCCGAGGTCGCGCCGAATTCCATGGCCTGCGCGGCCTGTGCGATCATCGTGCCCGCCACCGAGGCGATGCACCACACGCCGAGCACGCGGTCGGTCTCGGCATCGGCGATGACCTTCACGAAGCCGTCGGGCTCGTGGTTGGTCTTGGCGCGCGAGTTCGCCAGCATCGGGAACTTGCCGACCTTGATCGCACCGCGCTCCTTGGCGGCTTCCTCGGTCAGGCCCACGCCCGCGATCTCGGGCTGGGTGTAGACCACGCCGGGGATGACGTCGTGGTTCACGATGCCGGTCAGGCCCGCGATGTTCTCGGCGACGGCGATGCCTTCGTCCTCGGCCTTGTGCGCGAGCATCGGTCCGGGGATCACGTCGCCGATCGCCCACACGCCGTCCACCTTGGTGGCGAAGTCGTGGTCGGTCTCGATCTGCGCGCGGGCGTTCAGCTCAAGGCCGATGTTGCCGAGGCCCAGGCCCTCGGTGTTCGGGCGACGGCCGATCGAGACGAGGACGACGTCGGCCTCGATCACTTCGGCGTCACCGCCCTTGGCGGGCTCGACGGTGACCTTGGCGCTCTTGCCCCCATTCACTTCGGCCACGGTCACGCCGGTGACCTTGGTGCCGAGCTTGAGGGCCATGCCCTGCTTCTTGAAGATCTTGGCGGCTTCCTTGCGGACGTCGCCATCCATGCCGGGGAGCAGCTGGTCGAGGAATTCGACCACGGTGACTTCCGCGCCGAGACGACGCCAAACCGAACCCAGTTCCAGACCGATCACGCCGCCGCCGATGACGACCATCTTCTTCGGCACCGAAGCCAGTTCCAGCGCGCCGGTGGAGTCAACCACCACGCCGCCTTCGTTGTCGATCTCGACGCTCGGGAGCGGGGTGACCGACGAGCCGGTGGCGATGACGATGTTCTTGGCGGTCACGGTCTTGCCCGCGACCTCGACGCTGTGCGCGTCCTTGAACTGGGCGTAGCCCTTCAGCCAGTCGACCTTGTTCTTCTTGAAGAGGAACTCGATGCCGCCGGTCAGGCCCTTGATCGCGTCGAGGCGCTGGCCCTGCATGGTGGGCAGGTCGAGCTCGGGGGTGACCTTGATGCCCATCGCGGCCATCGCGCCGCCCTTGGCCGCTTCGAAGTATTCCGACGCGTGGAGCAGGGCCTTCGAGGGGATGCAGCCGACGTTGAGGCAGGTGCCGCCCAGCGTCTCGCGCCCTTCGGCGCAGGCGGTCTTCAGGCCCAGTTGCGCCGCGCGGATCGCCGCGACATAACCGCCGGGGCCGGCACCGATGACAAGGACGTCGTAGTCGTAATCAGCCATTGTAGGCCTCCTCACGCTCGTGCTTCGCACAATCAGTCACGAGCGGTAATAATCGTTTCAGCGCAAGTGAAAACCCCGCCCGACCAGAGTTCGGGGCGGGCGGGGCTTGTCAGTCTCAGAGGTCGATCAGCAGACGGGTGGGGTCTTCGATCGCTTCCTTGATGGTCTTGAGCGCGGTGACCGCCTCGCGGCCGTCGATCAGGCGGTGGTCGTAGGACAGCGCGATGTACATCATCGGGCGGATCACGATCTCGCCGTTGCGGACAACAGCGCGGTCCTCGATGCGGTGGAGGCCCAGCACCGCCGACTGCGGCGGGTTGATGATCGGGGTGGACATGAGGCCACCGAACACGCCGCCGTTCGAGATGGTGAAGGTGCCGCCGGCCATGTCGGCCATGGTCAGCGTGCCTTCCTTGGCCTTCTTGCCGAAGTTCGCGATGGCCTTCTCGATGCCGGCGAAGCCCAGCTTGTCGCAGTCCTTGACGACCGGGACGACGAGGCCGTTCGGGGCCGAGACCGCGATCGAGATGTCGACGTAGTCGTGGTAGACGATCTGGTCGCCGTCGATCTGCGCGTTGACGGCCGGAATGTCCTTCAGCGCCAGGACCGAAGCCTTGGCGAAGAACGACATGAAGCCCAGCTTGATGCCGTGCTTCTTCTGGAACACGTCCTTGTACTTTTCACGCGCCTCGATGACGGCCGACATGTCGACGTCGTTGAAGGTGGTGAGGAGGGCGGCGTTGTCCTGCGCGGACTTGAGGCGCTTGGCGATCGTCTGGCGCAGGCGCGTCATCTTCACGCGCTCTTCGCCGCGCGCGGCGGGAGCAGCGGCAGCAGCCGGGACCGATGCGGCCGGCGCCGAGGCTGCGGGCTTGTTCTTGGCGGCTTCGAGGACGTCGTCCTTGGTGATGCGGCCGTCCTTGCCGGTGCCCTTGATCGACGCGGGGTCGATGCCGTGCTCCAGGATCGCACGGCGTACCGCCGGCGAGAGGACCGATGCACCGGCCGAGGCTTCGTCAGCCGCCGGAGCCGGGGAAGCAGCCGGGGTCGGGGCAGGTGCCGAGGCGGCGGGAGCCGCAGCGGCGGGCTTGGCGGCTGCCGGAGCGCCTGCGCCCTCTTCGATCGTGGCGATCAGCGCGCCGACGACGACGGTGTCGCCTTCGGCCACGAGCTGCTGGCCCATGGTGCCCGCGTGGGGCGCCATGACGTCGATCGCGACCTTGTCGGTCTCGAGGCTGGCGATGGGCTCGTCAGCGGCAACGGTTTCGCCGGGCTGCTTCAGCCACTGGCCGATGGTGGCTTCGGCGACGGATTCCCCAAGGACGGGGACCTTGACTTCGGTGGTCATGATTTATCTCAAGCCTTCTGCTTGCGACGGAGTTCGGAACGGACGGAAAGATGCAGCGCGTCGGCGACCAGCGCCGCCTGTTCGGCGGTGTGGCGCTTGGCGAGGCCGGTGGCCGGGGAGGCCGAGGCCGAGCGACCCGCATAGCGCGGACGCGGAGCCTTGACGCCCGCCTCGACGGCGGCGGCTTCGACCAGCGGCTCGACGAAGAACCAGGAGCCGTTGTTCTTCGGCTCTTCCTGGCACCAGACGATCTCTTCGAGGTTCGGCATCTTCGACAGACGCTTGGCCAGCGGTTCGCCCGGGAAGGGGTAGAGCTGCTCGATGCGGATGATCTGGGTGTCGTCGATCTCGGCGGCATCGCGCGCTTCGAGCAGGTCGTAGAAGACCTTGCCCGAACACAGCACGACCTTCTTGGTCGCCTCGTCAGCCGAACCCTTGGGGTCGGAGAGGATGCGTTTGAAGTCGCCTTCGAGGAACTCCTTCGCCGAGGACTTCGCCAGCGGATGGCGGAGCAGCGACTTGGGGGTCATGATGACGAGCGGCTTGCGGAACGGACGGCGCATCTGGCGGCGAAGAACGTGGAAGTAGTTCGCCGGGCTGGTGATGTTGCAGACCTGGATGTTGTCCTGCGCGCAGAGCTGCAGGTAACGCTCCAGACGGGCCGAGGAGTGCTCGGGTCCCTGGCCTTCGTAACCGTGCGGCAGCAGCATCACCAGGCCGTTCGCGCGCAGCCACTTGGACTCCGCAGATGCGACGTACTGGTCGATGATGATCTGCGCGCCGTTGGCGAAGTCACCGAACTGGGCTTCCCACAGCACCAGCGTCTTCGGATCGGCGCTGGCGAAGCCGTACTCGAAGCCGAGCACGCCGTATTCCGACAGCGTCGAATCCAGCACCTCGAAGCGGCCGTGCGGCAGCGTGGTGAGGGGCACGTACTTGCGCTCGTCGGTCTGGTCGGTCCACACCGCGTGGCGCTGCGAGAACGTACCGCGGCCGCAGTCCTGGCCCGACAGGCGAACGCCGTAGCCTTCCGAGACGAGGCTGCCGAAGGCGAGTGCCTCCGCCGTCGCCCAGTCGAAGCCTTCGCCCGACTTGAACATTTCTTCCTTGGCGGCGAGCACGCGGGCGAGCGTCTTGTGGACGGTGAGGTCCGCAGGAACGGTCGTCAGGGTACGGCCCAGGCTTTCGAACAGCTTGGGCTCGACCTTGGTGTCGACGTTGCGGCGCGCGGTCTCGGGGTCGGCGGGCTTGTGGAAGCCGCTCCACTGACCGGAGAACCAGTCGGCCTGGTTCGCCTTGTAGGTCTTGGCCGCCTCGAACTGCTCTTCGAGATGCTCGGTGAACGCGGCCTCGGTCTGCGTCAGGAACGCATCGTCGATGACGCCTTCCGACTTCAGCTTGTCGGAATAGATCTTCGACACCGGCGGGTGCTGGCGGATCTTCTGATACATCAGCGGCTGGGTGAAGCCCGGCTCGTCGCCCTCGTTGTGGCCGAAGCGGCGGTAGCACCACATGTCGATCACGATGTCGCGGCCGAAGGTCTGGCGGTAGTCGATCGCCAGCTTGCAGGCGAACGTTACGGCCGCCGGATCGTCGCCGTTGACGTGCAGGATCGGCGCCTGGACGCCCTTGGCGACGTCCGAGGGATACGGCGAGTTGCGCGCGAACTGCGGGCTCGTCGTGAAGCCGATCTGGTTGTTGATGATGAAGTGGACGCAGCCGCCGGTGTTGTAGCCCTTCACGCCCGAGAGGCCGAAGCACTCCCAGATGATGCCCTGGCCCGCGAAGGCCGCGTCACCGTGGATGAGGACCGGCAGCACCTGCTTGTGCTTGGCGTTCGGGCCGACGTCGTCGCCGATGTCGTCCGCGATCTGCTGGTAGGCGCGGACCTTGCCGAGCACGACCGGATCGACGGTTTCGAGGTGCGAGGGGTTCGGCATCAGGCTCATGTGAACCTTGGTGCCGTCGAACTCGCGGTCCGTCGAAGTGCCGAGGTGGTACTTCACGTCGCCCGAGCCGCCCACGTCCTCGGGGTTCGCGGTCCCCCCTGAGAATTCGTGGAAGATCACCTTGTAGGGCTTGGCCATCACGTTCGCGAGAACGTTCAGGCGGCCGCGGTGGGCCATGCCGTAGACGATTTCCTTCACGCCGAGCTGGCCGCCGTACTTGATCACCGCCTCGAGGGCAGGGATCATCGACTCGCCGCCATCCAGGCCGAAGCGCTTGGTGCCGACGTACTTCTTGCCGAGGAACTTCTCGTACTGCTCGCCGCGCACGACGGCCGCGAGGATCGCCTTCTTGCCTTCCGGCGTGAACTCGATTTCCTTGTTCGCGCCTTCCATCCGGTCCTGGAGGAAGCGGCGCTCCTCCGTGTCCGAGATGTGCATGTATTCGAGGCCGACCTTGCCGCAGTAGTTGGCACGCAGGATCTGCACGATCTCGCGCACGGTCGTCCATTCAAGGCCGAGCGCGCCGCCGACGTAGACCTTGCGGTCCTGCGCGGCACCGGCGAAGCCGTGGTATTCCGGCGTCAGGTCGGCAGGCAGCTTGCGCTGGTTGAGGCCGAGCGGGTCGAGGTCCGCCGCGAGGTGACCGCGCACGCGATAGGTGCGGATCAGCATCATCGCTCGGATTGCGTCGGCCGCCGCTTCGTCTATGCGGGACTGGTCGATCGGGGCGCCGCCTTTCGCGGCCGCCTTCTTGATCTCGGCCTTCAGGACGGTGGGATCAAGTCCCTGCGTCCAGTCGTCCTCGGCATCGCCGCCGACGAGGGGCCAGTTGCCGCGCTGCCAGCTGGGACCGGCCTGAACTTCGTCCAGTGCCGCGTCCGGGGTGAAATCGAAACTCTCGTCGCCCATAGGAATCACCTATCGCCACGCCCGGACAGGGTTGTCCGACGTTTTCAGTTTGGCGGGCTGACGGATTTTTCCGGGGAGGGAGGGCCGCTAGTCCGCTAGGTACTCACGCCGGGACCGGATGCCCCTTGCGCGTCATGGTAAGCGCTCCGGGGCGGCGCGGTTTCCGAAGAAAACGCCGCCCCGTTGCACCTATAGTGTCAGGCGAAAGCCTTGATGGCTTCCACCAGCGTCTCGCCGAGCAGCGAGGGGCTGGCCGAAACCTTGATGCCGGCTTCTTCCATCGCCGCGATCTTTTCCTCGGCGCCGCCCTGGCCGCCCGAGACGATCGCGCCGGCGTGGCCCATGCGGCGGCCCGGAGGAGCCGTACGACCGGCGATGAAGCCCGCCATCGGCTTGCGGCGCCCGCGCTTGGCTTCGTCCTTGAGGAACTGCGCGGCTTCTTCTTCGGCCGAGCCGCCGATTTCGCCGATCATGATGATCGACTTGGTGGCTTCGTCAGCGAGGAACAGCTCGAGCATGTCGATGAAGTTAGTGCCGTTGACCGGGTCGCCGCCAATGCCGACAGCCGTGGTCTGGCCGAGGCCCGCCGCAGTGGTCTGGAACACGGCTTCATAAGTCAGCGTACCCGAGCGCGAGACGACGCCGACCGAACCCTGCGAGAAGATGCTGCCGGGCATGATGCCGATCTTGCACTCGTTGGGGGTCAGGACGCCGGGGCAGTTCGGGCCGATCAGGCGCGACTTCGAGCCGGTGAGGGCGCGCTTCACGGGCACCATGTCGAGAACGGGGATGCCCTCGGTGATGCAGATGATCAGTTCGATCTCGGCGTCGATCGCCTCGAGGATCGCGTCGGCGGCGCCGAACGGCGGCACGTAGACGCACGAGGCGTTGGCGCCGGTGGCAGCCTTGGCTTCGTGGACCGAGTTGTACTGGGGCAGACCGATGTGGGTCTGGCCGCCCTTGCCGGGGGTCACGCCCGCGACCATCTGCGTGCCGTAGTCGAGCGCAGCCTGGGTGTGGAAGCTGCCGGTCGCGCCGGTCATGCCCTGGGTGATGACCTTGGTGTTCTTGTTAACGAGGATCGACATCGGTTTTCCTGTTCCTGATCGTGGAAGCAGCCGGATTGGGCCGGGGAGGTTCCAAGAAACTATTTTGCCCCCGCGCTACCCATCATTGTGAGAGTATCAACAATGAGGGGCAGTCGCGGGGGCGGTATTCAAAAACTCAGGCGAGGGTGCCGTCGATGCCCTTGCAGGCGACCAGCAGTTCCTTGACCGCGTCGACCGAGACCTGGAGGTTGCCCTTGGCTTCCTCGTCCAGTTCGATCTCGACGACTTCCTCGACGCCGTTCGCGCCGATGACTGCGGGCACGCCGACGTAGAGGCCGTCAACGCCGTACTGGCCATCGACATAGGCCGCGACGGGCAGGATGCGCTTCTGGTCGCCCAGGTAGGCTTCGGCCATGGCGATGCCCGAGGCGGCCGGTGCGTAGAACGCCGAGCCGGTCTTCAGCAGGCCGACGATCTCGCCGCCGCCCGAACGGGTGCGCTGCACGATCGCGTCGATCTTTTCCTGCGTGGTGCGGCCCATCTTGATGAGGTCCGGAACCGGGATGCCGTTGACGGTCGAGTACTGCACGACCGGGACCATGGTGTCGCCGTGGCCACCGAGCACGAAGGTGTTCACGTCGCGGATCGAGACGCCGAATTCCCAGGCCAGGAAGGTCGAGAAGCGGGCCGAGTCCAGAACGCCGGCCATGCCGACGACCTTGTTGTGCGGCAAGCCCGAGAATTCGCGCAGCGCCCAGACCATCGCGTCGAGCGGGTTGGTGATGCAGATCACGAAAGCGTCGGGTGCGTTGGCGGCGATGCCTTCGCCGACCGACTTCATCACTTTGAGGTTGATGCCGAGCAGGTCGTCGCGGCTCATGCCGGGCTTGCGGGCGACACCGGCGGTGACGATGATGACGTCGGCGCCGGCAATGTCGGCATAGTCGTTGGTGCCGGTGATCTTGGCGTCGAAGCCTTCGACCGGACCACACTGCGAGAGATCGAGAGCCTTGCCCTGCGGGAGACCTTCAGCGACGTCGAACAGGACGATGTCGCCCAGTTCCTTCTGCGCCGCGAGGTGCGCCAGCGTACCGCCGATGTTGCCGGCGCCGATAAGGGCAATCTTCTTACGAGCCATGATCCGTTCGTGTCCTTCCCGAGGGCGGGATTTCTCGGACTTCAAGGCGGCCTGCGCTAATCCCGCAAATGGCAGGTGCCGGTGTTTGCGAGGGCGGCCCTACGCCCCTTGGAAGACCATTGCAACCGGCAAAGGGGTCTTTGCATCAGCTTTTATCTGATAATAGTTCGCAATTGCAATAAAGGGGGTGAAATGGCGGAAAATCGCCTGTTTGTTCACGTCGGCAATGTTGCGAAAGGGTTTAGCGGCGCTGGGGATGGTATCGAACGGGGATATGGCGAGCGCAAGTCGCTTTGGGTGCGACTCGTCGAAACTCTCATCCTCCCTGTCGCGAAGCGATGGGGAGGGGGACCGGCGACGTAGTCGGTGGTGGAGGGGGATTGCAACCCACCCCTCCGTCAGTCGCTTCGCGACTGCCACCTCCCCATCGTTTCGCGACAGGGAGGATTAAGCGTTCAACTCGCGAGGCGCTTTGCCAGCGCGGCGGCCATGCGGCGGTCGAGGTGGCGGCATATGCTCAGCCAGCGGGCACGTGCGGCGGTGTCGCCGCGTTCATGGGCGGCCTCGGCCTCGACGCGGGCCTGTTCGGCGGCGGAGAGGCCGTGGCGTGCGAAATGCATGAGGGCTTCGGCAATGCCGGCGTCGATCTCGGCGGCAGGCTTGCTCTCGATGGAGCGCAGGCTAGGGCGCGGGAGAAGGGGGCCGTTGTCGTTGACCGCGCCCAGCGGCGCGCCGGTGCAGAGCACTCCGGCAATGGCCGGCATCGTCCCGTTCATGGCGGCGGCGAAGCGGATGGTCATGGGCGGATAGTCTCTCTTCTTGGTGGGTGTCGACGGATCAACCCTCTACCCCGGCAGCGATGAACCCATCATGCAGGGACGTGGTTTCTCAAGTCTTGACGATACCACCTAGGGACATTCCCCGGGTGCCTCCGTTGCAATCGATTATCTTCAATTTGCGGGCTGGGTGATCCAGCGGCCGGAGTTTGCGTACTCGGCCTTGATGCCCTGCGAACCCGGCAGATTCCGGGCGGTATAGAGCGAATCCCCGCCGCGCTGCTGCACTTCGCTGGAATAGGCGGGGCTGGGCTGGATGGGCATGGTCGGGCCGGTTGCCTGCGCGACCGGCTCTGCCTTCACGGGCTGGGCCGTGCCGAATGCGCGCTGGACGGCGAGCGGGTCGAGCGCCGCTGCTGCAGCGGCGGCATCGGCGCTGTCGTCATGGCGATGCGGAGCGGCCATCGGCTCGCCGCCGAGGTAGGCGAAGCGGAACGTCGCCGCGCTGCCCGCCGCGCCGCGCAGCGCGTAGAAGCGGTGCGCGCCGATGGTGGAAAGGTACTGCAGGCTCGGCGCCCAGTAGGGGTGCACCTGGACAGTATGATAATGCGTGGCGAGGCCGATCGGCGTGTAGACGTAGCCTGCCAGCGCCTGGCGCGCGACGTTTTCGGCGCGGTCCCAGAACATGCGCTGCGGGCGACGGGCGAGCGAGCCGTCGCAGGTGAACGAGAACTGGCAGCCTGTCGAACGTTCCGACCCCTCGTAGACGACGCCGCAGACGGTCTTGGGATAAGCCGGGTGGGCCATGCGGTTGAGCACGACCTGCGCCACCGCGCGCTGGCCCGCATCGGGCTCGCTCGCGGCTTCGTAGTAGATCGCGGCAGTCATGCACTGCAGCGCGCGGGTGCGGTCGACGCCGGAGTTGTCGATGTAGATCGGCCGCGCGGTAGCCAGCGGGCCGGAGACGCTGTCGTCGGCGTCGGAGCGGATGCCTTCGCCGACCTGAAGCGGGGCCTTCTCGGCTTCGAGGTAATAGAAGGCCGAACCGGGGAAGCTGGCGCCTGCCTGCTCGAACGGCATGGGCAGTGCTTCGGCGCCTTGCGAGGCGGCGTCGGCGATGGCGAAGCTGTCCCAGCCTTCCGGCGCGGCGAAGGCGGGAAGGGCGACGGCGGCGAGCGCGGTCACGGCGAAAGTCCAGCGGCGGCGCAGGACGACCGGGCGGTGGCCGACACCGCGGGCGCGGCGCGGATAGCGGCCGACGAAATCGCGCGGGCGTTCGAACGGAGCGCCTTGCGAATCCATCACCGGCGCCGGGGCGGCGTCTGGTCCGGGAATGGAAGGGGCAGGGCTCACTCGGTTCCTTTCGGCCGCAATTCGGCAGCACCGGCCTAGCCTGTGCCCGGTGCGCGCGCATCCGGGCATTCCGGGCCGTCCCGTTGCGGTACAGCCACGCTCTGTACGCTTAACAGGCTGCGGAAAAAGGCGCTTGCCTTGATGTGGCATTGCTGATTCCAGGATCCCGTAGAGGGATGTTGAAGGGATCGGGATGCGCGGCGG
>NZ_ALVC01000351.1:0-1866 GCF_000293195.2 Sphingomonas sp. LH128 | reverse complement strand
GGCAGGCCGACTTCGGCGGTGTCGGGCAGATGAGGGTGGCTGGTCGGCCATGTGATGCTGTCGATGGCGTAGAAATAACGGCTGAACATGTTGGTCTTTCTGTGTGAGGTGGCGGACCCTCTTGTCCGTCATCCTCAAGATACCTCTCTCGGCTGCTCGCCTGCATTATTCATCTTCATCGCCATCCTGGAAAGTGCCTGCATGCTTGAATCACCCGTCATGGAATGGTCGGAAGCGCGGTGCCAGATCGACGGAAAACCGAGCCGTTCGAGCGGACGAAGACGGGCAGGTTTCTAGAACGCCTACCATGTCCGCTCGCCGTTCCATCGGGGCTGTCGCCCGAGCATCAGGTTGGCAGCAGTCGAGCAGGCACCATCACCTCGTCGAGGTAGACTTGTCTTGCTCCATGAAGAACAGCGATCTGGGTCGGCACCCGTGGTGTCGAGCCAGTGAAGCTGTTCGCGGTGGGCGCGGACGGGACCGCCAGAGCGGGACCGGCAAGGCCGACGCCTCGAATGACAGCATGAACGTTCATGTCGAACGGTGCCGAGCTTCGCTCGTCCCCGGCCCGTTGGCACTGGTTGCCCCTTGCTGGCGCGGCACGAGGCCGCACCACCAAGCGTCGAACCAGCACCTGCGGGCAAGTTCATGTGGTCGAGGTCGAGGTCGAGGTGGACCAGCACCACTCTCGGCCATCATGTCCGCACTTATCTCTCCATTATTAGAGAGTTTCCTGCGGACACTCGCGCGGGATGATGAGAACGGCAGAAGGACACCGTGAATAATGCGGGGGTGGTGGCGCTCACGTATACTTTGAGCATCACTAACAAGAGTTTGACCATGAAAGTATACTACGACGATTCTCCCACCGGTGTCGGTAAAACCACTCGCGCAATCACCAGCCTCTGCCGTCAACCCTGTAAAGCGCTGTTCATCACCGAACGCAAGAACACCTTCGACGAACTTGAAGGCGAGATGCAACGGATAGCCTTTCAGATGGGCACTCGCCCATTAATACGCCGAATCCATAGCGATCCCGGCAATCGTGGGGGAAGCGTAGTCGAGGAGATCGAAGCCCTGCCCGAGCGCTACGCAGGCTGCTCACACCTGATCGTGATTGCGACGCATGCCGCACTGCTCCGGTCGAACTTTAGCGACTTCACCGGTTGGCGGATCGTCATCGACGAGGTGCCTGCCTTCCTCGACTTTGAGGAGAAGCGCACCCATCTGGACACCAGCTTCTTCGAGCGACACTATGCGCTGGAGCATGTGATCGGACGCTGGCACGCCATCACCCTGACGGAGGCGGGACACGGCATAACGGCAGCAGACATCCGCGCTGACCAGTCTCATGCCCATCTCGGCGTCTTCCACGCGCGCGTGATAGAGGCGAGCCGCCCCGGCGCGAAGCGGGTGGTCTTGAGCAACCTCGCCGACTGGCAGGAGATGGCCGATCGCAAGGTGCAGTGGTGCTGGGCGAGTGTCTTTTCGCTCCGTGAACTCGCCGCGTTTGATCGCGTGGAACTGCTCGGCAACCGGTTCCGCAGCGACATCGGCAGCATCCTCGCTGATTGGCTGGAGGTCGAGGAAGTCCAGTGGGAGGCGCTGCCGCCTCTGACGAGCGCTCGCCGGTTCGAGCATCGACCGCTGACGATCTACTACTTCTTCGATCGGCCCACGTCGAAGTCACTCTTCGGCGAAGATCAGGGGAAGGCCGCGTTGGCGGCGATCGGACAGCATCTCGCTACCGTGCTGCCAAAGGCACATTCGATCTGGACGGCGAACGACACTGCCGAACCCGGCGCACCCACGCCTATAGCGCGACGATCTGGGTGAGAGGTCAGCGACTATCAGGATGAGAACAGA
>NZ_ALVC01000350.1:0-952 GCF_000293195.2 Sphingomonas sp. LH128 | reverse complement strand
TTACTTCATATCCACCAAAACCCACGCCTCCCTGCGGGCTTCAGCGCTTTTCACAGACGACCAGATACGCTTCTCACATTCAAGCAGCCGGAGGTTCTGCCTGGTAAATTAGCAATCGGGAATACGCTTGGCCCAGCGTTGTTTTTTTGAAGACGGCGGTCGTCGATTTATTTCGCTCACACCGGCCGACGAAGGTGGCTTTTGGGAACGGCCGGCTGTCCAGAACAATTTCGAGCATCTTGCAGTCGTGCAATTTCGGCTGATGGTGGATTGGGATAGTGTGGTTTGTTCATCACACGTGGATTGCCCGGTCGGCATGGTCGTGAAGATTGGCCAGCATTTCGGCTTTCTCGCACGTACAACTGTTGCGCAACTCTATGTGGGGATTGAAGGGACGCCAATTGCCCCGCCGCAGTGGTAGAAGTTTGTGGCTTTCTCCAATTGGCGCATCGACATTCCCACGATCGGAGAAGAATTCATCACACTGTGCGAGTCCGATGCTTTTGCTGGTTTGGATCAGTGACCAAGCCTATACTGCAACGCATTGCGCGCGCGCTCTAAAGCCATGATGGCCTGCCCGGGAACACACAGTTCGAAGGGCGGCCGATGTGGGAGAGATTCTTGCCGAAGACGAAGGCAATGTTGAGCGCGATCCGAACCCCCACCGAGGAAATGAGGCAGGGCGGCGCCTCTGCACATGGCCAGAAGGCGCAACTATGGTAGACGCAGCCCTGCACGAAAACTGACGGAATTGGCCATAATCTCCGGCTAGCAGTTCCGAGGACGAGTAAACCTTCTCCCCGCAACATCCCGATTACTACCCATATGATCCGCCTAGCGTTGGTCCATGGTGAACCGGTCGGCTGTCAGGGGAGGCGCCTACTAAGTCGATAGCTGAAAGCCACCAGCTGCTGTCGGCGGTCAAGCGAGCGCGGCGGTTGGAGGACACCGC
>NZ_ALVC01000349.1:0-1894 GCF_000293195.2 Sphingomonas sp. LH128 | reverse complement strand
GCCCCTCCCGCATGCGGGAGGGGAGCGAGACTTGGCAGCTTGCTGCCTAGTCGCAGCGGGGTGGGCGTCCCAACACAACGCCGCACTTGTGGAATACCCCCGTCCACGCTTCGTTTTCCCCCCTCCATGGGCTAGCCCTGTGACAAATCCACACGAAGGATTCGCCTCCCGATGACTCGCACCCGTTTCCGCACCATCGCCCTCGGCCTCGTGGTCGCCCCGCTTGCCCTCGGCCTCGCCGCCTGCGGCAAGAAGGACGAGCCCACCGCCGGTGCCACCTCGGGCGCCCCAATCGCCAAGATCGCCGCGCCCGCAGGCAAGTCCTGGGCCGACACGATCGAGAAGACCGCCGAGGGCGGCTACCGCATGGGCAACCCGAACGCCCCGATCAAGCTGGTCGAATACGGCGCCCTTAGCTGCTCGCACTGCGCCCTGTTCGCGCAGCAGAGCTTCGAGCCGCTGCGCGACGACTACGTCGCCAGCGGCCGCGTCAGCTACGAACTGCGCTATTTCATGCTCAACGCGCTCGACATTCCGGCCTCGCTGCTGGCCGAATGCGGCTCGACCGAGGCGGTGATCCCGCTCAGCGAGCAGTTCTGGGCCTGGCAGCCCAAGATGTTCGAGAACATGCAGGCCGCCAGCAAGGAACGCCTCGCCCAGATCGATGCCTTGCCCAAGGAAAAGCAGCTCGCCGCCATCTCCGAAGTCGCCGGCATGACCGACTTCTTCGCCTCGCGCGGGATCGCCCGCGATCAGGCCGCCGCCTGCCTTGCCGACACCACCAAGGCCAAGGCGCTCGCCGACCAGACGCAGAAGGCGAGCGAGCAGTTCAACGTCACCGGCACCCCCACCTTCATCATCAACGGCAACAACGTCGGCTCGATGGAGTGGGACAAGCTGGAGCCCAAGCTCAAGGAAGCAGGCGCGCGCTGACCGGCGTGATCGCCTGACCCGACCTCGATGCGCATCAACCGGCTAAAGCTCAGCGGCTTCAAGAGCTTCGTCGAGCCCGCCGAACTGCGCATCGATCCGGGGCTGACCGGCGTGGTCGGCCCCAACGGTTGCGGCAAGTCCAACCTGCTCGAAGCGATCCGCTGGGTCATGGGCGAAAGCTCGCCCAAGTCGATGCGCGGCGGCGGGATGGAGGACGTGATCTTCGCGGGCACGGACAAGCGCCCGCCCCGCGCCTTCGCCGAAGTCGTGCTGAAGGCGGAAACCGCGCCGAACGCCGAAGGCGTGCGCGACGAACTCGAAGTCGTTCGCCGCATCGAGCGCGGCGCGGGCAGCGCCTACCGCATCAACGGGCGGGACGTGCGCGCCAAGGACGTGGCGCTGATCTTCGCCGATGCCGCCACCGGTGCGCACAGCCCGGCGCTCGTCAGCCAGGGCCGCATCGCCGCCGTCATCGCCGCCAAGCCCGCCGAGCGCCGCGCCATGCTCGAAGAGGCGGCGGGCATCGCGGGCCTCCACGTCCGACGCAAGGACGCGGAGCAGCGCCTGCGCGCCACCGAAGCCAACCTCGCGCGCCTCGACGACATCATGGCGGGCCTCGACAAGCAGGTCGGCACGCTCCGGCGCCAAGCGAAAGCGGCGGAGCGCTACAAGGCCCTGACCGACCAGATCCGCCTCGCCGAAGCCCGCGTCGTCTTCGCCCGCTGGCGCGAGGCCGCCGCCGCTGCCGATGCGGCACGCAAGGAAGCGCAGGCGTCCGAGGAGCGTGTCGCCGTGGCGCAGGCGCTCGCAGTGGAAGCCCAAAGCCAGCAGGCCGCCGCAGCCGAGACGCTGGCGGAGGCCCGCGACGAACTCGCCGACCGCCGTGACGATGCCAATGCGCAAGGCCACCGCATGGCGACGCTGACCAGCCAGCTCGAAGCCGCCGAGCAGCGCCTCGCCG
>NZ_ALVC01000348.1:0-6312 GCF_000293195.2 Sphingomonas sp. LH128 | reverse complement strand
TTCCCCCTCCGTCAGCCCTGACGGGCTGCCACCTCCCCGAGACAAGCTCGGAGAGGAATTAGGCGGCTGTCAGGCCTGCCGCCGCAATCCCCGCGAAGGCCGCTTCCTCATCCTTGTCCGAGAGGTCACCGCTGACGCCGACCGCGCCGAGCAGCACGCCCGCCTCGTCACGCACCAGCACGCCGCCTGCCGCCGGGATCAGCTTGCCGTGCCACGCGGCCGACAGCGCCGCCATGAATTGCGGGCGTTCCGCCGCCATGTCGCCGAGCTTGCGGCTGGACACGCCCATCGCCAGCGCGCCCGCCGCCTTGCCTGCGGCAATGTCCGGGCGGCCATAGCCTGAGCCGTCCTCGCGCTCCATGGCGACGAGGTGGCCGCCGGCGTCGAGCACCACCACGGTCAGCGGATTGAGCCCCATCTCGCGGCCCCTTGCACGGGTAGCGGTGATCAGGCTGCGGGATTGTTCAAGGGTAATCATGCGCACGGGTTCTCCGGAATCAGAGGGCGAACCTTGGGAAAGGCGGCACTTGCCTGCCCATCCAGTGCGGATTTTACAAGCGCCCGCTCACTCCGCCGTGAGCGGTATCGCTCCCCCGTCGCCGATCAGGTGCCCGTAGCGCAGCAGGCTGGTGCGGGTGCGGCGGATGTGCATGACGAGGGCGGCCTGCGCGGTCTCGACCTCGCGCTTGGCGATGGCGTCGTAGAGCAGCTGGTGCTCCAGATCGTGCGTGCGCCCAGACGGGCTTTTCGTTCCCGGCGTGGGGCTTGCCGCTGCCCCTGACATCGCCAGCTTCATGTAGGCGCGGCGATAGCTTTGCGTCGTGTCCCAGACCCGCTCGACGATCTGCGCGAGCAGCGGGGTCGAATGACGGCGATAGGTGATCCAGTGGAATTCGCGGCCCAGCGCGATCGCCTCGTCGATGTCGGCGGTCTGCTCGTTGCGCTCCATGACGTCGCGCAGGTCGGCAAGGTCGGCTTCGGTCAGGTGCGGCACGCTGTCGGCGAGGAGCAGCGGCTCGATCCGCTCGCGGATTTCGTAGGACACCTCGAGGTCGCGCCGCGTGAGGCTGGTGACGCGCGCTCCGGCATTGGCGCGCATGGTGACGAGACCGCGCGCTTCGAGGATGCGCAGGGCATCGCGCACCGGGATGCGGCTGGTGGAGAGTTCGTCCGCCAGTTCGTCCTGTTTGATCCGCGCGCCGGGGGGGAGGGCGCCCGATAGGATACGTTCGGCGAGGATGTCAGCGACGCGCTGGCTGGCGACGCCCTGGGGTACGGCAAGGTCTTTGGTCATGGCGTCGCTTCGCGTTTTGGATACGATCCGGGGCATAGACCGTTATGAAGGGGTGCGCAAACGGGTACTTAACGGCACCCAAGGATGCTCTAAGCGTGCCCCAAGGGGCACTCAACGGCACCTAGGAGTACTCTAAGGGCGGCCTATGCAGGCGATCCGGCATGCCTGAGCCACCGAGTCATCGCACATCCGTCATCCCGGACTTGGTCCCGGGACCGTCGAGTGCTCTGGAGACGAGAACTGGCGACTGGAGCCTGCAAAGCCGCGCCATCTATCGAATTCACGCGGCTCTGCCAGCGATCCCGGCTTTCGCCGGGATGACGATCTCCGCTCAGTGCTGCGCCCACTCCACGCGGTAGAGATCGAAGCGGCGGTCCTTGAGGTTCTGCACCGCGCCCGACTGACGCGCCGTCAGCAGGGCATCGAGGCTGAGATCGGCGATCGCGATCGTCTCGGTATTGGCCGCCGCTTCCGCCGCCACGCCATCGCGCGAGAACGGGAAGTCGCTCGGCGTCAGGATCGCGCTTTCGGCATAGTGGACGTCCATGTTCTCGACGTTGGGCAGGTTGCCCACCACGCCCGAGGTGACGACGTAGCACTGGTTCTCCACCGCGCGGGCTTGCGCGCAGTAGCGCACGCGCAGGTAGCCGCGCCGCTCGTCGGTGCAGAACGGCACGAACAGCATCAGCGCGCCCTGGTTGACGAGGTGGCGGGCCAGTTCGGGGAACTCGCTGTCGTAGCAGATCATCACCCCGATCGGGCCGCAGTCGGTGGGGATCACGTTGGCGCCGTAGCCGCCCTTGATGTTCCACCAGCGTCGTTCCGAAGGCGTCGGGTGCAACTTCTGCGTCTCGTGCACGGCGCCGTCGCGCAGGAAGGTATAGGCGATGTTGCGGATCTCGCTCTTGCCGCCGCCCAGCTTGACGCGGGTGGGGTGCGAGCCGCCGATGATGTTGATGTTGTAGCTGACCGCCATGCGCGCCATGAACTCGACGAAGCGCTCGGTGTATTCGGCGATCTTCTCGATCGCCTCGACCGGCTGCAGCTTGGTCTCCTCGATGGAGAGCAGTTCGAGGGTGAACAGTTCGGGGAACACCACGAAGTCGCTCTCGTAATCGGCGGCCACGTCGATCCAGTATTCCACCTGGGCCTCGAACTCGTCGATGGTGGCGATCTTACGCATCTGGAACTGCACGGTGGCGACGCGCACGCTGGAAGGCACGCGCTCCTTGAGGCCGGGCACCGACTTGCCGGTGTCCAGCGGGGCGAGCGGGTTGGTCCAGTACATCAGCACCGCGTTGCCGCCGCTCTCGCGGTCGGTGGGGATGTAGTCGGGCAGGATGCCGCGCGGCTCGTAGCCCTCGTTCATCTGGAAGTTGATGACCTGGTCGCGGATCTTCTTGTCGCGCACCGCCTGCACGTAGTCGGCCGGATCGGGATAGGCGCGCTTGCGGCGGTAGTAGCCGGGCATGCGGCCGGCGAAGGCGATGCCCTTCAGCTCGAAATACTGGCAGACCTCGCGGCGCTTGCGGTAGAGGCGCTGGCCGATGCGCAGGCGGCGGTAGTCGGGATCGACGCAGACCTCGAAGCCGTAGAGTACGTCGCCTTCGGGCGCAGGCGGGCGGCCGTAGCCGCCGTTGCTGATCTCTTCCCAGGTATGCGGCTTGAAGGCGAGGTCGGAGGTGACGATCATCGTCGCGCAGTGGCCGACCACCTTGCCTTCGTATTCGGCCACGAACTGGCCTTCGGGGAAATTGATGACCTGTCCGCGGATCTCGGCGCGGGTGAAGGCGTCGGCCTTGCCGTAGACCTTGACGGAGAGGCGGGCGATCGCGGCGGCGTCCGCGACGGTCGCTTCGCGGATGATGAGCTTGGCTTTGGTCTGGTCCATGAGCGCTGTTTTACGCATTGCGGCGCGGAAGGTTCCAGTCCGTAATCCTCTTGAGCGGATTCATTTTTTCTCAGGCGACGCGGGATACATGGGGCGCCCGGGCCGTTGTCTTCCCTGAAAGGAGACTGCCCCCATGAGTGCAACCCTTTACGCTCTCGCACTGTTCGCCTGTTCGGACGACGGCACCGCCTGCCAGCGGCTGGAGACGCCTGTTCGGACTTACGAGACGCGCGGTTCCTGCGATGCCGGTATCGACAGTGCGCTCGATACCGAAGCCGCCCGCAAGGCCGAGGCGCCCACCGTCTACGCGCAGTGCCTGACGAGCCGGCAGATGGCCTCGATCGGCAAGGGCACCATCGACCTCACGCGGGTCAATGGCGCGCGATTTGCCAGCGCGGGGTTCTGAAAACCCGCGCAAATCTGGGATACTCTGACCTGCCAACCCCGCTCAGCCTGAGCCTGTCGAAGGCCCCGTGGTGGACGCCAACGCCCTAGGCTTCGACAAGCTCAGCATGAGCGGTGGAGGAGGGTAACGCGGAAGAGAGGTAATCTCACCCCCGGCCGCGATAACCCGGTACACCCTGATCGGGCACCCAGAGCCCGGCGGGCGGCGCGTCCGATTGCCAGAACACGTCGATCGGGATACCGCCGCGCGGATACCAGTAGCCGCCGATGCGCAGCCACAGCGGTTTCATCTCGTCGAACAGGCGCTGGCCGATGCCGACGGTTACGTCCTCGTGGAAGGCGCCGTGATTGCGGAACGAGCCGAGGAAGAGCTTTAGGCTCTTCGATTCGACGATGGTTTCGCCGGGCGCATAGTCGATTACCAGATGCGCGAAGTCGGGCTGTCCGGTCACCGGGCAGAGCGAAGTGAATTCGGGCGCGGCGAAGCGGACGAGATAGAGGCTGCCGACGCGCGGGTTCGGAACGTAATCGAGCTGGGCTTCCTCGGGCGAAGCGGGAAGTCCGCTCTGCTGGCCGAGGTGGAGGGGGAAAGAGGTGTCAGTCATGACCCGGCAATGCCGCCAAGGACGCGCGAACGCAAGTATGTCGCAGGTGGCCCATATGTCACACCGGCGATGGACGATGGCAGGCCACGTCTTGTCGTGTGGGCGGTAGGCATTAACTGAGGGTTCACACGAAGTTTGGCGAAGACCGAAGATACCATGAGGGGCACGAATTCAATCATAGCGCGCGCGGCGATCTCGACCGCGCTGGCCGCAATTCTCGCGGGGCCTGTCGGTGCCCAGTCGAGCGGCACCACCTGGAGCCTTCCCGAGCCCACCGCGACCCCGAGTTCGCGGGCACAAGGTCCGGTCGACGCGCAGAACCCGCTTCTGCGGCCGCGCAATGCCGCGCCCGAACCGGTGCCGACCATTGCCGCACCCCCGCCGCAGGTCCAGCCATCCGCTCAGCCTCCGCGCGTCCAGCCCACCGCGCAGCCCTCCGTGACCCCGCGCTCCACGCCGACGAGAACGCCGAACCCGGCAGCCAGCCCCAGCGCGCCCGAACCGCGCGCTTCGGCGACGCCCGAGCCGCAGGGCACTCCCTCGGCTTCCGCGCCGGTCGCGCCCGAACCGTTACCGACGCCGATCCCTGCGCCCTCGGCGGTCGAAACGCCCACGACAGCACCTGCCCCTGCGCCTGCGCCTCTCGCTCCGGCCTCGCAGCAGGGCTTGCCCATATGGGTATGGGCAATCCCGGCAGCGCTGGTCGTCCTGGGCGCCCTTGCGTTCTTTCTGCGGCGCAAGCGCCCGGCCGAGGAAGCGGAAGATTGGCCCGAAGTGCAGGAGGTCGCCGAACCCGTCGCGCCTCCTGTTCCGAAGCCTGCCCCCGTTCCGCAGCCGGAATTCGCCAGCCCGCCGGTGTCGCCGCGTCCCGCTCCGGTCCCGCCGCCAGCCGCTGCGCCGGAGGCCGTCGATATCGCCTTCGAGCCGGTCGGCCTGCGCCTCTCGCTGGTTTTCGCGACGCTGCAGTACCGGGTGACGCTGACGGCAGGCACCGACCTCCCGGCCGGGCACCTGATCGGCGACATGATCGGCGCACATGGCTCGCTGACTTCCGAGCAGCAGCTTGCCCCGCCGCTGGAGACGCTGACGCCGCTCAAGCCGGTGCCTGCGCTTGCGGCGCGGGAGAGCGTTACCCTCACCGGCGAAGTGCAGTTGCCGCTCAGCGCCATTAGGCCGCTGCAGCGCGCGAATGCGTCGTTCTTCGTGCCGCTGCTGCGTGTGGGCGTAGTCTTCGCCGAGACCGTTGCGCCCGTCCGCCGCGTCTTCACGCTGGGCATCGCCGGAGGCCCCGCGCTGGCGCCGCTGCGGCTCGACACCGGCCCGATGGAGCACCGCGATCTCGGCGCGCGCGAGGTGCCGGAGGCGCGCGCCTATCCGGTTCTGCCGGGCACGCTGCGCAAGGCGGTCTGAGGCGTACCGATCCTAGCTCCGTCGTCACCCTGAAACACGTTCAGGGTGACGAAGTGAAACAGCTCAAGGGTCTGGCCTCTCCTTCACCTAACCCCTTTCCCGGAACGCGGAAAATGGCCTAGGGTTCTGTCTGCCCAGCCAGCGGAGATCACAGTGAACAGCAGTAAGCGCCTCGAAGACCTTGAGGCTGCCACTCGTATCGTCGGCGCCGGGCGGCGTAGCGAATGGACCGGGCCGGTCGTCAACCCGCCGGTCTGGCGCGCCAGTACGCACCTCTACGAGAATACGGCCGCGCTGGCGCAGGGGCCGCGCACCAACGAGGACGGGCGTTTCTTCTACGGCCGCCGCGGCGCGCCGACGCAGTGGGCGCTGGCCGACGCGTTGACCGCGCTGGAGCCCGGCGCGGCAGGCACCGTGCTCTATCCTTCCGGCGTCGCCGCCATTGCCGGGGTCATGCTGACCCTGCTGCGGCCGGGCGACGTCGTGCTGATCACCGACAATGCCTACGACCCGACCCGTTCGATGGGCAAGGGCCTGCTGGCCGACATGGGCATCGAGCCGCGCTTCTTCGATCCGCTGGACCTCGACGCTTACGAAGCCGCCTTTTGCGACCGTACGCGGGCGGTGCTGCTGGAAGCGCCGGGCAGCCTCTCGATGGAGGTGTGCGACCTGCCCGCACTCGCCCGCATCGCGCGCGAGAAGGGCGC
>NZ_ALVC01000347.1:0-4042 GCF_000293195.2 Sphingomonas sp. LH128 | reverse complement strand
GAGGACGTGAACGTGGCGGTTGTGCGCATTGTCGAGGTCTGCCGGGAGCGCTTGCGGCGGGGGCAGGAGGCGCGGCCTGTGCCCCTCCACCATCCTGCGGATGGTCCCCCTCCCCCACCGGGGGAGGATGGCGTGTGAACGAAACCGCCTATGCCAAGATCAACCTCGCGCTGCATGTTCGTCGTCGCCGTGAGGACGGGTATCACGAACTCGAAACGCTGTTCGCCTTCGTCGATGACGGCGACCGGCTGAGCGGCTCCCTCGCCGACGCCGACAGCCTCTCCACCCATGGCGAGTTCGCCGCCAAGATCGACGACCCGTTCGGCAACATCGTCGCCAAGGCGCTGTCTGCATTGCCGCACGGAAAAGGCTGGGCCGTCGATCTCGAAAAGCGCCTTCCCGTCGCGGCGGGTCTCGGCGGCGGATCGGCCGACGCGGGCGCGGTGTTCCGCATGGTGGAGCGCAGCGCGGGCCTTCCAGGCGACTGGCAGACGCGCGCTGCGAGGCTGGGCGCCGACGTGCCCGCCTGCGTCCTGTCCACCACCTGCATCGGCACCGGCACCGGCACCGATCTCCAGCCCGTCGAGAGTGACCTCACCGGCACCCCGGTCCTGCTCGTGAACCCGCGCGTGGGCGTGCCTACCGGGCCGGTGTTCAAGGCCTGGGACGGCGTCGATCGCGGCGAGATGCCCATCGGCTCCGTCCGCCGGATTGCACTGGAAGGCCGCAACGATCTAGAGGCTCCGGCCATCGCGATCTGCCCCGTCGTGGCCGATATGCTGGCAGCTTTGCGGGCGACCGAGCCGTTCCTCGCCCGCATGTCGGGCTCGGGCGCGACATGCTTTGCGCTTTACGACAGCGAGGCGCAATTGCAGGCGGCGTGGGATAAGCTGGCCGAAACTCAACCCCACTGGTGGAAAATGGCGGGCAAGTTGCGGTAAGGTCGCGGCGCGCAACCTTCGGAGGCAGACTTGGAAACCGAATACCACCGCCTGCTCGGCACGCCCGTTTCGGGCGGCGTCCTGGTCGTATCGGACCATGCCTCCAACCGCGTGCCGGATGACATCGACCTCGGCATAGAGGACGCGCTGCTCGACGAGCATATCGCCATCGACATCGGCGTCGCCGCCATCGCCGAACGCATGGTCGAAGCCGGTACCGCCGCTTGGCTCGGCAACGTCAGCCGCCTCGTCTGCGACTTCAACCGCACTCATGACGTCCCCGGCATGATGCCTGAAATCAGCGACGGCTACCTCATCCCCGGCAACGTCCTCACGAAGGAGGAGCGCCAAGCCCGGGTTGACCGGCTGTTCGATCCCTATCACCACGCACTCGCGGCGCAGTTGCGGGAGACGCCTCCGGCGCTGATCCTGTCGCTGCACAGCTTCACGCCGGGCCTCGCCACCTGCACAAAGCCGCGCCCATGGCAGGTCGGCGTCCTCTACAACCAGGACGAGCGCGCCGCGCGCATCGCCATTCCCTGGCTGGAGGCGCAGGGCTTTGTCACCGGCGATCAGGAGCCGTATTCGGGCAAGCTGCTCAACGCATCGATGAACCGCCATGCCGAGCCTAACGGGCTGCCTTATCTCAGCATCGAGATCCGGCAGGACCTCATCGCCGAGGAAGCGGGACAGGCGGAGTGGGCCGACGTGATGACGCGGCTCTGCGCGGCGGTAGTCGGCCAACTCCCGTCATCCCAGCCTTCGCTGGGATGACGAATGTTCGAAGAAATATAATTGCAAAAACTCACGTTGAATTGAAATCAATCACCGTGTAGGGGCGGCTCCAACACAGCGCGAAAACCCGCGCCCATGACTGCTGGAGTTCCGACAATGCCCGCCCTTCGTTCACGCACCTCCACTCACGGCCGCAACATGGCGGGTGCGCGCGGGCTCTGGCGCGCGACTGGCATGAAGGACGGGGACTTCGGCAAGCCGATCGTCGCGGTGGTGAACTCGTTCACCCAGTTCGTCCCCGGCCACGTCCACCTCAAGGATCTGGGCCAGCTGGTTGCCCGCGAGATCGAGGCGGCGGGCGGCGTCGCCAAGGAATTCAACACCATCGCGGTCGATGACGGCATCGCCATGGGCCACGACGGCATGCTCTATTCGCTGCCCAGCCGCGACCTCATCGCCGACAGCGTCGAGTACATGGTCAACGCCCACTGCGCCGACGCGATGGTCTGCATCTCCAACTGCGACAAGATCACGCCGGGCATGCTGATGGCCGCGATGCGCCTCAACATCCCGGCCGTGTTCGTCTCGGGCGGGCCGATGGAGGCGGGCAAGGTGGTGCTGCGCGGCAAGGAACATGCGCTCGATCTGGTCGACGCGATGGTCGCCGCCGCCGACGAGAGCTACACAGACGAGGAAGTGAAGACGATCGAGCGCTCGGCCTGCCCGACTTGCGGTTCGTGCTCGGGCATGTTCACCGCGAATTCGATGAACTGCCTGACCGAAGCGCTGGGCCTCTCGCTGCCGGGCAACGGCTCGACGCTGGCGACTCACTCGGACCGCGAGCGCCTGTTCCTGGAGGCGGGCCGCGTCGCGGTGGACATGTGCCAGCGCTATTATGAGCAGGACGATGCCTCCGTGCTGCCGCGCAACATCGCCAGCTTCGAGGCGTTCGAGAACGCCATGAGCCTCGACATCGCGATGGGCGGCTCGACCAACACCGTGCTGCACCTGCTGGCTGCCGCGCACGAGGCGGGCGTGGACTTCACCATGGCCGACATCGACCGCCTGAGCCGTCAGGTGCCGTGCCTGTCGAAGGTCGCTCCGGCCAAGGCCGACGTCCACATGGAGGACGTCCACCGCGCCGGCGGCATCTACGCGATCCTCGGCCAGCTGGAGCGGGCGGGCCTGCTCCACACCGACCTGCCGACCGTCCACACCCGCACGCTGGGCGAGGCGATCGAGCGCTGGGACACCAGCCGTACCACCGAGGCTTCGGTCCAGGAATTCTACAAGGCCGCGCCCGGCGGCGTGCCGACGCAGACCGCGTTCAGCCAGTCGGCGCGCTGGAAGGAACTCGACCTCGACCGCGAGAACGGCGTCATCCGCTCCAAGGAGCACGCCTTCAGCCAGGACGGCGGCATCGCGGTGCTCTACGGTAACATCGCGCGCGACGGCTGCATCGTGAAGACGGCGGGCGTGGACGACAGCATCCTCAAGTTCACCGGCACCGCGCGCGTCTACGAATCGCAGGACGCAGCGGTCGCGGGCATTCTTGGCGGCGAAGTCGTGGCGGAAACCGTCGTGGTCATCCGCTACGAAGGACCGCGCGGCGGGCCGGGCATGCAGGAAATGCTCTACCCCACCAGCTACCTCAAGTCGAAGGGACTTGGGAAGGCGTGTGCGCTGCTGACGGACGGGCGCTTCTCGGGCGGCACTTCGGGCCTCTCGATCGGCCACGCCTCGCCCGAAGCGGCGGAAGGCGGCGAGATCGGGCTGGTCGAGAACGGCGACACGATCGAGATCGACATCCCCGGCCGCACCATCAACCTGATGATCTCGGACGAGGTCATGGCGCACCGCCGTTCGCAGCAGGAGGCGCGCGGCGCCGATGCATGGTCGCCGGTGCACCCGCGCCCGCGCAAGGTTTCGGCGGCGCTACAGGCTTACGCGGCGATGACCACCAGCGCCTCGAAGGGCGCGGTGCGCGACGTGACGCAGCTCAAGCGGGGCTGAGGTCGCGGCGCCCCGTGCCTGGTGCGCGGGGACATTTTGGGGTTGGACCGTTTGTGGTTATCGGGGCGTGCGAACGATGACCCCGATGGCAGGAATGGGTAGAAAGTTGCCATATATCCTCCCTGTCGCGCAGCGATGGGGAGGTGGCAGCCCGCAGGGCTGACGGAGGGGTTCCTCCCCCTCCACCACTCGCTACGCGAGCGGTCCCCCTCCCCATTGCTTCGCAACAGGGAGGATACACAAGATGTGCAACGGGGCGCTTACGGCTCGCCCGCTTTCCTACAGACCGCCCGCTCCGATAGATTACTCCCACGTCCCGCCCGAACCTCCACGGCCGCACAAGGTTACACCGC
>NZ_ALVC01000346.1:0-3243 GCF_000293195.2 Sphingomonas sp. LH128 | reverse complement strand
CGGCGACAGGTAGAAATCGATCGTGTCGCCCCGCTTGTCGACTGCCCGGTACAGGTAGGTCCACTTGCCCCGCACCTTGACGTAGGTTTCATCCAGGCGCCAGCTCGGATCAAAGCCACGCCGCCAGAACCAGCGCAGCCGCTTCTCCATCTCCGGGGCGTAGCACTGGACCCAGCGATAGATCGTCGTATGGTCGACCGAAATGCCGCGTTCCGCCAGCATTTCCTCAAGGTCGCGATAGCTGATCGGATAGCGACAATACCAGCGCACCGCCCACAGGATCACATCACCCTGGAAATGGCGCCACTTGAAATCCGTCATCGTTCCGTCCGTCCAATCTCCGCCAAGCATGCTCAAGCTTCACGATTTTTGCAACAGAGCCATAGATCATAATCATGCTGCGCCAAGTCTCCTCCAGAACCCGATGTATCGCCCTGATTTGTGGAAGATGCTCAAAAAAGGTCGGTGGCGGCTTTGGGCAGAAAGGCAAGACAGCGCTTGCCAAGATGCTGAATGAAGCAAACGGGGGGAAGAAGGGTAGGAAAGCGCAAATCCTGGCGATCGAAACCAAGTGCCTCAAACTTTGTCCCAAGGGCGCAGTTGTTACAATTGGCGCGTCGCATCCCGGTACATGGCTGCTCATTCAACCTGGAACACCCCTCGACGAGGTCCGCGAGCAGATCGGCTTCGGGGCTCGTACCCGCAAGGATGACCAAAACAAGTGAACGAAGCCGTCTGAAAGCCAGGATTGGTGTTGCTGTCAGCTGGCCCCAGCTCTTGTACGGCCGCTGCGCGATCGCTCGGCGTGCGCGTCGGAGGCATGTTCGATCTCCTGGACAAGTTGACCGATTAACGGTCCGCGCTCGTACCCGGCGACTATTGCGACGTTAAACTTTCTCGTGTGCTCGATCCGCAGAAGCGTGATGCTCGCATCTTGAGGCATGGCCTGACACGCGGACAATAAAAGAAGGAGGCCGGCAGTCGGTCTATTTATCGTGGTGCCCCGCCTTTATTGACGAAATTACCTAACCAACAAGCGGTATGTGATGGTCTTGTGCCCGAGCTCGGATTGAACCTTTCCATGCCAGTACAAAATTCGAGATTCGCGAGGGAAGGCCATGCAAACTGTTTGCGCCCCTGCCCCGAATGGAGGCCTTTGGGGCGCAACCTGTTACAGGATTTGGGACGAAATCAGGGAGCCCTGGTACCGCGTCCGAACAGATACCCCAGAACGAGAACGACGAGCGCCACGATCAAGAAGATCTTGGCAAGGCCTGCGGAAAGGCCGGCGACTCCCCCGAAACCCAGAAGCGCAGCCAGGACTGCGACCACGGCGAAAATAATTGCCCAGCGAAACATCAGGCGTCTCCCATTTTTGAAGCGCTACATCGATCCTTCCGACGAGCTCGAACCTCAGAACCTGCAGACATTATCAATGTTCCAAGTGCATCCCTCGCAATGCGACCCAAAGGATTTAGTCGTGAGGTCGCCCCCCCCCCCGCGAATTTTCAGAAATGCCGCTTTTGTCGTCAAGGCTTCGGCGAGACCAAACTGCACCGGCGAGCGTTGCGTTGGGAGTGAAGGAGACCGATCATGCCCGCAAAATCCAAAGTGCAGCAAAAGGCCGCCGGGGCGGCGCTGTCCGCCAAGCGCGGCGAAACGCCCAGGTCGCATTTGAAAGGAGCCTCAAAGGATATGGTGAAATCCATGAGCGAGGAGCAGCTTGAGGATCTTGCCTCCACCAAGCGCAAAGGGCTGCCTGAACACAAGGACTGAGGAGTTCCGGTCGGCGCAACACCTCGTCCGATCAATGCAAGGAACCACACGGCTCGTGTGAAGGTTGGAAGATGGACATTGGCGATGTTTTTCCCGGACATCGGCCGATCCTCCCGGGGGCTGCGCCCACTCGCGCCGCCCTTTTCCGATGCGTGCGCACCGCTGAAGCAGCGAAGCGCCCTGCAACAAGGACAGCTCCATCATGAACCGTTTCAGCGGCAAGACCGTTATTGTCACCGGCTCCAGCTCGGGTATCGGCGCCGCCTGCGCCCGCCGATTTGCGCAGGAAGGTGCGAATGTAACGCTCGTTGCCCGAACCCGCGAAAAGCTTGAGGCGGTCGCTGCCGATTTCGATCCTTCCCGCACCCTCGTATGCGTCGCCGACGTGTCCTCGCGCGATGACGTTGCACGTATGGTCGAGAAAACCATCGCGAAGTTCGCAGGCATCGACGTGCTGCACTCCAATGCCGGCATCGCGGTGATGAAATCCTTCGAAGACACCACGCCCGAAGACTGGCGCCAGACAATGGCGATCGACATCGATGGCTTGTTTCACTGCGCGCAGCTGGCCCTGCCTCACCTGAAGGCCAGCAAGGGCTGTATTGTTCACACCGCTTCGGTGTCGGGCACCGGCGGCGACTGGAACATGACTGCCTACAACGCCGCCAAGGGCGCGGTGGTCAACTTCACCCGCGCACTGGCGCTCGACCTTGGCAAGTTCGGCATCCGCGTCAATGCCGTCGCTCCCGCCCTCACCGAAAGCGAGCTGACCAGGGACATGCTGGACGAAGAAGCGCTGATCGCGAAATTCCACGAACGCTCGGCGCTGGGCAAGCACGCCAGGGCAGAGGACATCGCTGGCCCCGTCGCCTTCCTCGCATCCGAAGATGCGGCGCTGGTGACGGGCGCGATCCTCGCCGTCGATGCGGGGATCTCCGCCTCCAACGGCCAGCCTGCCTGATCCGCGCACAGCTTTCCCGTTATCCGCAGGAGTATACCCATGTCCCTTACCGTAGCCGAACTGCTTGTCGCCACGCTTGACGAGATCGGCGCCCGTCAGGTCTTCGGCATCGTCGGCGATGCGCTCAATCCGTTCACGGACGCGATCCGCCGCCAGGACAAGGTCCGCTGGATCGGCGTGCGCCATGAGGAAGGCGCCGCGCTCGCCGCCGCAGGGCAAGCCAAAGTCACCGGACGCCTTGGCGTATGCTGCGGCACCACCGGCCCAGGCGCGAACCACCTCGTCGCCGGGCTTTACGAGGCCCGCAAGGACCACGCGCCGGTCCTTGCCATCTCGGGCGGCGTCGCCGCGGCCAAGCGAGGCAGTGACTACCTGCAGGAGGACGATCCGGTCGCGCTGTTCCGCGACGTCGGCGTCTACAGCGAGATCATCGCCTCGCCGGATCAGGCGGCAGCGGTCATTCAACAGGCGATCGCGCATGCGTATGGCGAGCGCGGCGTCGCGCA
>NZ_ALVC01000345.1:0-1753 GCF_000293195.2 Sphingomonas sp. LH128 | reverse complement strand
GGCCGGTCGCCGGTTCGCGCGTGCGCGGGCACTGAGATGATCGGCGCCCGAAAAATGCGAGCCGCTGCGGCGAACATGAGGGATGGCGCCTTGGCATGCGTATCAATAGATGCGCGGGGTCAAGCCGGAAGGCTTGGCCCGGGCGCACGGACAAGAGCGATGAGCAAGACCAGGCATAATTTTCCATCCCTGCCGCATGTCCGCGCCGTCATAGTCGCGGATGCGAAGCCATGACGCGGCTGATCGCTTCGCTGCTCGTCGCGCTTGCCTTGTTCGTGTCGCCGCTGGCGACGTCGAACGCCGCGGCCATGGACCAGATGACGAGCTGCGCGTCGATGGGGTCGGCGTCGAGCTGTCCCGAGAAGAGCCGCAGCGAAAAGCCCTGCGCGCCCGCAGCCTGCGTCAACGTCTGTGCATCGGTTTGCTTCTTGCCGGTCCTCGGCGACCGGCCGTATCCGGATGCCGCGGCAAAGGCCATCGGCCTCGCCCTTCACGAGCTTTCGGGCCTGACCCCCGAAGCTGAACCCCGGCCTCCCCGCAAACACTCCGAGACATAGTCCCACACTATTTTTTCGGAGTTTTGACGATGAACATGTTTTTGATGGCGACCGCCCTGACGGTCGCAACCCCTGCGGCCGCCCAAGCGACCGATCCTCATGCCGGCCACGGCGCTTCGGCGCCGATGGACAAGCCGATGCCGGCGCATGACGCGATGATGGCGGACGGCAAGATGAAGCCCGACGCCGACATGATGGAGCGCTGCAAGAAGATGCACGCGGCCATGGTCGCGAAGGCCGACGGCGCCCCCAAAGCGAAATAGCGCCGGTTCCGGGGCGGCATATGCCGCCCCGGAACCGGCGCTATTTCGCTTTGGGGGCGCCGTCGGCCTTCGCGACCATGGCCGCGTGCATCTTCTTGCAGCGCTCCATCATGTCGGCGTCGGGCTTCATCTTGCCGTCCGCCATCATCGCGTCATGCGCCGGCATCGGCTTGTCCATCGGCGCCGAAGCGCCGTGGCCGGCATGAGGATCGGTCGCTTGGGCGGCCGCAGGGGTTGCGACCGTCAGGGCGGTCGCCATCAAAAACATGTTCATCGTCAAAACTCCGAAAAAATAGTGTGGGACTATGTCTCGGAGTGTTTGCGGGGAGGCCGGGGTTCAGCTTCGGGGGTCAGGCCCGAAAGCTCGTGAAGGGCGAGGCCGATGGCCTTTGCCGCGGCATCCGGATACGGCCGGTCGCCGAGGACCGGCAAGAAGCAAACCGATGCACAGACGTTGACGCAGGCTGCGGGCGCGCAGGGCTTTTCGCTGCGGCTCTTCTCGGGACAGCTCGACGCCGACCCCATCGACGCGCAGCTCGTCATCTGGTCCATGGCCGCGGCGTTCGACGTCGCCAGCGGCGACACGAACAAGGCAAGCGCGACGAGCAGCGAAGCGATCAGCCGCGTCATGGCTTCGCATCCGCGACTATGACGGCGCGGACATGCGGCAGGGATGGAAAATTATGCCTGGTCTTGCTCATCGCTCTTGTCCGTGCGCCCGGGCCAAGCCTTCCGGCTTGACCCCGCGCATCTATTGATACGCATGCCAAGGCGCCATCCCTCATGTTCGCCGCAGCGGCTCGCATTTTTCGGGCGCCGATCATCTCAGTGCCCGCGCACGCGCGAACCGGCGACCGGCCGCCGCGCGAGCTGCTCGCCAGCCGTGCCGAAGCGTCGCGGCGCGCGCGGCTCGACCGCCGCGGGCGCGCCATC
>NZ_ALVC01000344.1:0-5628 GCF_000293195.2 Sphingomonas sp. LH128 | reverse complement strand
CCGATCCTCATCGCGGGCGACAACTTCGGCTGCGGCTCCAGCCGTGAGCACGCCGCCTGGGCGCTGCTCGACATGGGCGTGACTTGCGTGATCGCGCCGAGCTTCTCGGACATCTTCTCGGGCAATGCCTTCAAGAACGGCATCCTCACCGTGGCGCTGCCGCAGGAGGCGATCGATCGCCTGATGGAAGTGGCGCAGGACGAGACGATCGACATCGACCTCGACACGCAGTCGGTGACCACGCCGTTCCAGGATCGCTTCACGTTCGAGATCGATCCGTTCCGCAAGCACTGCCTGCTGAACGGCCTCGACGAAGTGGGCCTGACGATGGCGCAGGGCGACACGATCTCGACCTACGAAGGCAAGGCACGCGAAACGCTGCCGTTCCTTGCCAGCCCGGTGCTGGCGGCCTGACCGCAAAATCCTCCCTGTTCCGAAGGAATGGGGAGGTGGCAGCCCGCAGGGCTGACGGAGGGGCCTCTCCCCCCCCCCCCCCCCCCGCCTGCGGCGGCGGTCCCCCTCCCCTAGACAAGCTCGGGGAGGAACCCGCATCAGTTCACCCGGAACTGCTTCTCACGCGAGGTTGCGCCGCGCAGCAGTTCCAGCCGCGAGGGCGCCACGCCCAGCGCGCGGGCGAGCAGGTCGCGCACGGCGGCATTGGCCTTGCCGTCCTCCGGCTGCGCGCGGACTTTGGCGGTGAGGCGGTTCCCGGCGATTTCCAACGCTTCAACTTTGGCGCCCGGCGTCACCCGCAGAGCCAGCGCGCCGTCGGCATCGATTAGCGCCCGCAGCGCTCCGGCATCGGGCAGCGCTGCCTTGGGCCGCGCCATCAGCCGTTCAGCCCGAGCGCCTCGGCATGCAGGCGGCCATTGAGGACATAGCCCTTCACGCCCGCCTGGTTGGCGACAACGGCCTCGTCGGTCAGATCGCGCAGGTACTTTGCCGGGCGGCCCATCCAGAGCTGGCGAGCGCCGATGCGCTTGCCGGTGAGCTGCGAGCCCGCCGCCAGCATGCCGTCGCTCTCGACATAGGAGCCGTCCATCACGATCGCGCCGAGGCCGATGAAGGCGCGGTCTTCCAGCGTGCAGCCGTGCAGCATGACCATGTGGCCGATCAGCACGTCCTCGCCGATGATCGTCGCGTAGCCTTCGGGGCGATGCGGTTTGGGGCTGTCGCAATGGACGACGGTGCCGTCCTGGATGTTGGTGCGCGCGCCGATGACCACGCGGTTGATGTCGGCGCGGATCACGCAGTTGTACCAGATGCTGGCGTCGGCGCCGATCTCGACATCGCCGATGATGCGGCAGCCGGGCGCGATGAAGGCGCTGGAATGGATACGCGGCGCCTTGCCGTTGAAGGCGGCGATTGTGATGTCGTTACGGTCGGTCATGGATTCCCCGTCAGCCTGCTCCAGCGGACATACGGCAGGATGGAAGCGTGATCGTCCGTCCAGGGTTCCGGCGCCCGTTCTTCAAGCTTGCTCCATGGGGCATCGGGGCGCTGCCTTGCAAGCCTGTCGAGCACGGCCCGATCCGCCGAAAGCGCGATCCAACGCGAGGGGGTGTAGCGCACTTCGTCCTCGGGAAAGTCCAGCCGCGAAAGCGCCATGAGCGCGCTCGCTCGCGCATTGGCGCCGACCACCGGCGCAAGGTCGATGTAGCGGTTGGAGATGTGCAGGATCAGCAGCCCCCCCGGCGTCAGCGCGCGGCGGTAGACCGCCAGCGCCTCGGTCGTCAGCAGGTGCATGGGGATGGCATCGGAGGAGAAGGCGTCGATCACCAGCACGTCGAAGCTGCGCGGCGCGACGTGTGCCAGTTCCAGCCGGGCATCGCCGATCACCACGCGGGCCTTGGGGGTGCAGTCCTTGAGGAAGGTGAACTGCCGCGTCGTGGAGAAGCGCAGCACCACCGGGTCGATCTCGAAGAAGGTCCAGTCCTGCCCCCGCTGCGAGCGGCAGGCGAGCGAGCCGGTGCCGAGCCCGACGACGCCCACGCGCGCCTGCGGCCCCTCGATGGCGGGTACTGCCGCCAGCGCGAGGGCGACGCCGGAGCCGGGACCGTAGTAGGTCAGCGCATCGTGCGTGTGCGCGGGATCGAGCGCCTGCATGCCGTGTAGCGTGGTGCCGTGGGCGAGCGTGCGGAACCGCCCTTCCGCATCATCGCGCAGGGTATAAATGCCGAAATAGCTGCGGGTGCGCTCATGCTCCAGCGTCGCGCGCATGGTCCAGAATCCGCTTTGCCCGACCATCGCGATCAGCAGCACCGCCGCGAAGCCCCAGCGCCAGGCCATGACCATGATCCCGAGGCCAACGAGGAACACCGTCAGCATCAGACTGAACAGCGCCTCTTCCGGGTCGAGCATCGTCTCCAGCAGTTCCCAGCCCAGGAAACCCGCGAAAAGCAGCACTACGCCCAGCGCGATGCGCGCCATGCCCGGCTCCATGTCGGTGCTGTCTCGCCAGTTCAGCAGCGGGCGCAGCGGCATCAGCAGCGCGGCGGCGAGGACCAGCAGGGGGTGCTCCCAGGCCCAGTCGAACACCAGCGGCGCGATCAGCGCGGTGAACACGCCGCCCAGCGCTCCGCCGGCCGACATGACGAGGTAGAAGCGGGTAAGCTGCGCCTCTCCCGGCCTCAGGTCATAGAGCCGCGCGTGCAGCGTCGTCGCCACGCAGAGCAGCAGCAGGCAGGTGCCCGCCACGGCCCACAGGGTGCCCGACCCGTTCGACAGCATCGCGTAGCTGCCCATGAACAGCACCACCAACGGCGCCACGCGGCTGACGACGGTGGCCGGCCCGCGCCGGTCGGAGAACGCGATCACGAAGCTCAGCAGGTAGAGCCCGAGCGGGATCACCCAGAGCAGCGGCATCGCGAAGATGTCGGTGGTGAGATGCGTGGTGGTCGAGAGCATCAGCCCCGAAGGCACTGCCGACAGCAGCAGCCACAGGCCGATGGTGCGGGCGGGGATGCGCTCCGAAGCGTGGGCCTGTGCGATCGGCGCGGGGGTATTGCGGCGGCTGAACCCGGCCAGCGCGATCAGCAGCACCAGCACGGCGAAGCCGCCAGACCACGCGAGGCTCTGCAAACGGACGCTCAGCAGCGGCTCGGCCAGCAGCGGGTAGGCGATGAGCCCCGCGAAGCTCCCGAGGTTGGAGGCGGCGTAAAGCGCCCAAGGTGCACCCGCTTCGGGCGCAGCGGCGAACCAGCGCTGCATCAGCGGCGCCTGCGCGGAGACGACGAAGAATACCGGGCCGATGCTCGCGCCCAGCAGCAATGGCACCCATGCGGCCTCGGGCAGCCCGGCGATGCGCGGCATGTCGATCAGGCCCACCGGCAAGGTCAGCGCGGCGACCAGCAGCAGCGCGAGGTGAATCATCGCCTGCCGCTTCAGCGCGAACCGGCCGAGCCAGTGAGCATAGGCGTATCCGGCCAGCAGCAGCGCCTGATAGACCAGCATCGCGCTGTTCCACACGTTCGGCGCGCCTCCGAGCCGGGGCAGCGCCATGCGCGCCACCATCGGCTGGACGAGGAACAGCAGGAAACTGCCGACGAGGATGGTGGCGACGAACAGCCCGCGGCGCGGCGGGGTTGTCCGTGCGGTTTGCAGCATGTGCTCGGCGGTGTCGGTCATTGCGGCAAGACAGGTACGTGGTGCCGGCAGGGAAGGATAGACCTTCACTCGTCATTGCAAGCGCAGCGAAGCAATCCAGGGCAGTTTGGCGCCGCCTTGGATTGCTTCGCTGCGCTTGCAATGACGAAGTGTGTGGTGATGACCTACGGTTAGCGCCCCGCGCGCCCAATGCTCCGCCACGCCTCGGCGGTGATCGAATGGACGATCGTATCGCCCACCGGCGGCTCGAACCGCGCATCGACGAAGTCCAGTTCCGCGCGCCGCACCATGCCGAGGCGCAGCATCAGGCCCCAGCTGGCGGTGTTCTCGATGTTGGTGATGGCGAAGATCTCCGCCGCTCCGAACCGGCCGAACCCGGCATCGAGCGAGGCGATGGCCGCTTCCTTGGCATAGCCCTGCCCCCAGGAATCCTCACGGAACCGCCAGCCGATCTCCATCTCGCCGAGGAACGTCGCCCCCGGCGCATCGATCACCTTGAGGCCGCAGAAGCCGAGCACCGCGCCGTCGTCCTTGCGCTCGACGATCCAGAAGGTGTGGCCGAGACGGTTCTGGAAACCCAGCACGCGCTCCTCGAACAGCGCCACCTTGGCATCGTCCATGACGCCGCCAAGGTGGCGCATGACGGCGGGCGTGTTGGTGCCCTCGGCGAAGCGCGTAATGTCGCCCTCACCCCAGTCGCGCAGGATCAGGCGGTCGGTCTCGATCCTAACCACGCAACAGCCGCGCCGCATGGGCCGCATGGTATGTCAGCACGCCCGAGGCACCGGCGCGCTTGAAGGCGGTCAGCGTCTCCAGCACCATGGCGTCGCGATCCGCCGCGCCCGCCGCGACGGCGTGCTCGATCATCGCGTACTCGCCGGACACCTGATAGGCGAAGACGGGCACCTCGAACGTGTCCTTCACCCGGCGGATGATGTCGAGGTAAGGCAGGCCAGGCTTCACCATCACCGTGTCGGCGCCCTCGGCGAGGTCCATCTCGACTTCGCGCAGCGCTTCCTCGGTGTTGCCGGGGTCCATCTGGTAGGTCTTCTTGTCGCCCTTGAGCAGCCCGCGCGAACCGACCGCGTCGCGGAACGGGCCGTAGAACGCCGAGGCGTACTTGGCGGCATAGCTCATGATCTGGACGTTGATGTGGCCCGCGTCCTCCAGCGCGCCGCGAATCGCGGCGATGCGGCCGTCCATCATGTCCGAGGGGGCGATGATGTCCGCACCCGCGTTGGCCTGGTTGAGCGACTGGCCGACCAGTGCCTCGACCGTATCGTCGTTGAGGACGTAGCCCGCATCGTCGATCAGCCCGTCCTGTCCGTGGCTGGTGTAGGGATCGAGCGCCACGTCGGTGAGCAGGCCGATTTTATCGCCCAGTTCCGCCCGGATCGCGCGGATCGCGCGGCACATCAGGTTGTCCGGGTTGAGCGCCTCGGCCCCGTCCTCGCTACGGCGATCGGGCTGGGTGTGCGGGAACAGCGCGAGCACCGGGATGCCGAGGTCCACCGCTTCCTTCGCCCGTTCGACGATGAGGTCCACCGACCAGCGCGACACGCCCGGCAGCGCGGCGATGGGCTGCTCCACGCCTTCGCCCTCGGTGATGAAGAGGGGCCAGATGAGGTCCGCCGGGGTCAGCACCGTCTCGCGGTGAAGCGCGCGGCTCCAGGCGGTGGCGCGGGTACGGCGGAGGCGGGTGTGGGGATACGTGCCGGTCATGGCGGGGTGCTTGCCGGAAAACGAAGGCGGGGGCAATCGGGGGAGGGTTGCGATTTGCGCGGGTTGGAGTGCGCGGGACTGCCTTGATCCTCCCTGTCGCGAAGCGATGGGGAGGTGGCAGTCGCGCAGCAACTGACGGAGGGGGCCGGCTCCCCTCCACCACCGACTTCGTCGGCGGTCCCCCTCCCCATTGCTGCGCAACGGGGAGGATAAGGCATCACCGCCCCAACTTGTCGATCTCGCGCGTGGTCTCGACCGGATCGCTCGCCACCGGCTCGATCGAGCCCAGCGCCGCGCCCG
>NZ_ALVC01000343.1:0-17696 GCF_000293195.2 Sphingomonas sp. LH128 | reverse complement strand
AAGTGGCGCGAGTGACGGGGCTCGAACCCGCGACCTCCGGCGTGACAGGCCGGCACTCTAACCAACTGAGCTACACCCGCGTTCTTGCGGTTGCGTCCGCTTGGGAGCGCCGCCACTAGGCCAGCCTCGCAGGGCTGTCAACGGCTTTGCGGAAGGCTTTTTCATTTTTTCGGCGACAGTGGAAATTAACCTTATTTTCGCGAGTGGCGACGCAGTCTTGCACCGGGGCCGCGCTGGGCGGCCGGGGGAGAATCGCCCGTGATTACAGCCAAGCGCATCCTCTGCACGCTATCCCTGACGGCAGTCGCGTTCACCGGCAGCACTCTTTCCGCCGAGGCCCGCAGCCCGAGTGCAGTCGCGACCGACAGCGCCGTCTTCGTGGAACGTGTCGATGCGCTCAACGGGCGCAGGCTGGAACCTGCCAGCATGCTCACACGCGGGGACCGGGTCGTGACCGTAGTGACGTGGCGGCGCATGCGCGGCACCGGCGGCTTCGTCCTGACCAACCCCCTGCCCGCCCGTCTCGCCTACCAGCGCAGCGCCAGCGACATGCAGGAAGTGTCGGTCGATGGCGGTCGCTCGTGGGGCCGTCTGGAGGCGATGCGCGTCGACGGACGCCAGGCGACGCCCGAGGACGTCACGCATGTGCGCTGGCGCATCCCCGCGAGCTACGCGGCGCTCGGTCAGGGACGCATCGCTTACGCGGGCGTGGTGCGGTAAAGGCGACGATCGAACCGTCGTCCCGGACTTGATCCGGGACCGCTGGCGGCCTTTAGGCGAGAGCCCGGATGAGCGCAGCAAGGTGGGCTGTTCACGGCCAGCGGTCCCGGATCAGGTCCGGGACGACGTCAGCACTTTTCGTATTTCCAATTGCGCTTTCTGCCCTCGGCGATCCACTCAACCGCCTGAGCCGTGCGCTTCTCCCGCGTGGCGGCGGTCTTCGCCTCGGTGATCCATTCGAGATAGTCGCGCCGTGCCGAAGGCGAGAACGCTTCGTAATGCGTCCTTGCGGCAGGAACCCCGTCCAGCGCCACCGCGAAGTCATCCGGCATGGCGATTTCGGGCTTGGGCTTGCGGGCCTGTTTCACCGCCGTTCCTTTGGTTTGCACCCGACCGCGCGCGGCCTGCAGCTTGTGTGCAAGCTCGGCTTCGTCCGGCAGGTCGGCAATCGCGGTGATGCGCCCGAACTGGCCCATCGCATCACCCTGGCGCCCGTCTCCGTGAATGACGAAAGTACAATGCGCCTTGAACGCCGCCATGCCGGCAACGTTCTTTGCGTTCACGAGGAAGTACGGCATCCCCCACTTGATCGCCTCTTCGGCATCGGGGAGCGCGCGGTGAGCCAGTTCACGCAGATGTTCGAGGATCGGGCGGGCGAAATCCGCGGCTTTGGCGATATACTCGTCTACGCGCGGATCGCTGCCCATCTGCCCTCTCCTACCCCGCGAGGATCAGCGCCGGGGCCTCGATCAGTTTCCTGAGGTCCTGCGCGAAGCTCGCCGCATCCCAGCCATCTACCACACGGTGATCGCAGCTCATCGAGATATTCATGAGCTTGCGCTTCTCGATGCGCTCGATGCCGTCGGTGCCCTTCACGAACATCGGCCGCTCGACGATGCGGTTGGGGCCGATGATGGCGACTTCGGGGCGGTTGATGACGGGCGTGGTCGCCACCCCGCCCATCGGACCAAGCGACGTCAGGGTAATCGTCGAGCCCGAAAGCTCCGAAGACTTCGCCGAGCCATCGCGCGCGGCGTTGGCGAGACGGGTGATCTCCGCCGCCAGCTGCCACAGATTGCGGTCCTGCGCATCGCGGATCACCGGGACCATCAGGCCGCCGGGCGTCTGCGCCGCCATGCCCAGATGCACCGAGCCGTAGCGCGTCACCACACCCGCCTCGTCGTCGTAGTGCGCATTGAGCATCGGGTACCTGGGCAGCAGCTTGCAGATCGCCGTGATCAGGAACGGCAGCATCGTCAGCTTCGGCCTGTCCCCGCGCCCGGCATTGAGCTGCGCGCGCGTCTCCTCCAGCGCGGTGACATCGTACTCCTCGACATAGGCGAAGTGCGGGATGTTGCGCTTGGAGGCGGCCATGTTCTCCGCGATGCGGCGGCGCAGGCCGATGACGCGGACCTGCTCGTCCTTGCCCTTCACGCCTGCGGGCTGGAAGCCGCCGCTGGCGTTGTAGGAGAGGAAGGCGTCGAGGTCGCTATGGCGCACGCGGCCATCCTCGACGGGTCGGACTTCGGACAAGTCGATGCCGAGATCACGCGCACGCTGGCGCACGGCGGGGCTGGCGAGAACCTTGGCGTGGGGGCCGGGCTTTGCCGCAAGCGTGGGCGCGCGGGCGTCGACAGGCTTAGCCTGAGCGGGTGTGGGTGTGGGAAGGGGCTCTGCAACCACCTCCGCTCGTGCTGAGCTTGTCGAAGCACCAGCCACCGCCTTCTCAACATCGCCCGCATCCGGCGTCTCGACTTCGATCCGCTCCTCGACCACCTCGGCCTTCGGAGCAGGAGCACGCCCCTCCTCGTTCCCCGCGCCTTCGATCTCGATCACCACCAGCGGCGAGCCGATGGCGATCACGTCGCCCGCCTCGCCCGCCACTTCGACCACGGTGCCCGAGACCGGGCTTTCCATCTCGACGGTGGCCTTGTCGGTCATCATGTCGGCAAGGCGGCCGTCTTCCTCGACAGTATCGCCGACCTTGACGTGCCAGGCGACGATCTCGGCCTCGGCGATGCCTTCCCCGATGTCGGGCAGGCGGAAAATATAGCGTCCCATCCCAGTTATTCCTTCATGAGCCGATCGACCGCCTCGCCGATGCGGACGGGACCGGGGAAATAGGCCCACTCGAGGCTGTGCGGATACGGCGTGTCGAAGCCGGTCACGCGCTCGACGGGGGCTTCGAGGTGATAGAAGCAGCGCTCCTGCACCAGCGTCACCAGTTCGGCGCCGAAGCCGGAGGTCCGGGTCGCCTCGTGTATCACCAGGCATTTCCCGGTCTTCTCCACCGACTTTTCCACAGTCGCCATGTCGAGCGGGACGAGCGTGCGCAAGTCGATGATCTCGGCATCGATGCCCTTCTCGGCCAGCACCGCCTCGGCGACGTGAACCATGGTGCCGTAGGACAACACCGTCAGCGCCGCACCTTCGCGCACGATGCGCGCCTTGCCGAGCGGGATCTTGTAGTAGCCCTCCGGCACCAGGCTGCCGGGATGGCCCTTCCACGTCCGCGAGGGCTTGTCGTAATAGCCGTCGAACGGGCCGTTGTAGATGCGCTTGGGCTCGAAGAAGATGACCGGGTCGTTGTCCTCGATCGCCGCGATCAGCAGGCCCTTGGCATCGTGCGGGGTCGCCGGGATCACCGTCTTGAGGCCCGCGACGTGCGTGAACATCGCCTCCGGACTCTGGCTGTGCGTCTGGCCACCGAAAATACCACCGCCGAAGGGCGAGCGGATGGTGATCGGCGAGGTGAACTCGCCCGCCGAACGATAGCGCATGCGCGCCGCCTCGGAGACGAGCTGGTCGAGGCCGGGATAGATGTAGTCCGCGAACTGGATCTCCGGCACCGGGCGCAGGCCGTAAGCTGCCATGCCGACCGCCGCGCCGACGATCCCGCATTCGTTGATCGGCGAATCGAACACGCGGTTGCGGCCGTACTTCTTCTGCAGACCGGCGGTAGCGCGGAACACGCCGCCGAAATAGCCGACGTCCTCGCCCAGAATGACGATGTCGGGATCGCGGGCCATCATGATGTCGAGCGCGTCGTTGATCGCCTCGATCATGTTCATCGAGCGGGTCGGCGCGTCGTGGAGGCTCAACGCATTCTCTTCGGTCATGCGCCTTCTCCCTTCCATTCGGGCCATTTGATCTCACGCTCGCGGATGGCCTGCGCGGCCTGCTCCTCGAGGTGCCAGGGAAGTTCCTCGAAGACGTCCTCGAACATGGTGTGGAACGGATGGTGCAGCCCGTGGCCGAGGACGCCGTTCTTCTCGGCCTCCTTGGTCGCCACCTTCACCTGCTCGACCAGTTCGCGGTCCATCGCCTCCTGCTGCGCCTCCGACCACTCGCCAAGGGCGATGAGGTGCTTCTTGAGGCGCATGATCGGATCGCCGAGCGGCCATTCCTCGCGCTCCTGCGCGGAGCGATAGGCGCTGGGATCGTCGGAGGTGGAGTGCCCCTCGGCGCGGTACGTGAAGTGCTCGATCAGGGTCGGGCCCTGATTGGCGCGGGCACGGTCAGCGGCCCAGCGCGAGGCGGCATAGACCGCCAGCGCATCGTTGCCGTCGACCCGCAGCCCGGCAATGCCGTAGCCGGCCGCGCGAGCAGCGAAGGTCGTGCGCTCCGCCCCGGCAAAGCCCGAGAAGCTGGAGATCGCCCACTGGTTGTTGACGACGTTCAGCACCACCGGCGCGTTGTAGACCGCCGCGAACGTCATCGCCGCGTGGAAGTCGCCCTCGGCGCTCGATCCCTCGCCGACGAAGGCGGTGGCGATGCGGGTATCGCCCTTGATCGCGCTGGCCATCGCCCAGCCCACCGCCTGCGGGTACTGCGTGGCGAGGTTGCCCGAGATGGAGAAGAACCCGTAATCCTTGGCCGAATACATGACCGGCAACTGGCGGCCCTTCAGCTTGTCCGCGCGGTTGGAGTAGATCTGGTTGACCATCTCCACCAGCGGATACCCGCGCGAGATCAGGATGCCCTGCTGGCGATAGGTCGGGAACACCATGTCGTCGTGGGCCAGCGCGTGGGCATGGGCGACCGAGATCGCCTCCTCGCCGGTGCACTTCATGTAGAAGCTGGTCTTGCCCTGCCGCTGCCCGCGATACATGCGGTCGTCGAAGGCGCGGGTCAGTGCCATCGTGCGCAGCATCCGCCGCAGCGTCTCGGCATCGAGGCCCGGGTTCCAGGGGCCGACCGCGCGATCCTCTTCATCGAGGACGCGAATCATGTCGGTGGTCATCGGCCAGGTTTCGCTGGCCGGGCAATTCTCGTCAGGGCGCCCCAGTTGTCCTGCAGGCGGCACCGGGAGATGCGAATAGTCGACGACGTCGCCGGGCCGGTATCGAGGCTCGGGTACGTAGAGTTCCAGCGGCGGCAGATTCCCGCGCGCCCTTCCCGTATCTGGTGCCGTTTTTTCGGCCATTTCAATGCTCTCCCGCCAAGGTCGGGCCGTCGGAACCCGCCCCGCAGCAGGCGAAGCAAAATTCCACGGTTAAGTCATATTATTTCAAACCTTGGTAATGTCAATTACACCGCAACCGGCGCGGCGATATGCGCCTGGGGGGCATATCCGGCGACTTCGAAGTCCTCGATCCGATAGTCGAAGATCGAATCGGGACGCCGGAGAATCGCCATCGTCGCCTCGCCTTCCGGCTCGCGCGAGAGCTGTTCTTCGACCAGCGCCGCATGGTTGAGGTACAAGTGGACATCACCACCGGTCCAAACGACCTCACCGGGTGCAAGGTTGCATTGCTGCGCCATCATCCGCGTCAGCAGGGCCAGCGACCACATGTTGAAGGCGAAGCCGAGGCCGAGGTCGCAGCTGCGCTGATAGAGCAGGCATGAGAGCCGCCCGTCCGCGACATGGAACTGATAGGTCTTGTGGCAAGGCGGCAGCGCCATCGAATCGAGTTCGGCGACGTTCCATCCCTCGATGATATGGCGGCGGCTACCTGGATTTTTGCGCAGGCTCTCGACCACCTGCGCCACCTGGTTGATGCCGGGACCGCGCCGGAACAGTCCCTCGCCGACAGGCTCATACGTGTCCCAGTCCACCCACTGCTTGCCATAGACCGGACCGAGATCGCCCCAGGCCTCGGCAAACACCTCGTCCGCCACGATTCGCGCGGAGAAGTCCTTGCGGCTGATCTCCTCGCCCGTTTCGCGGCGGTAGCGGTCGAGCGGCCAGTCGGTCCAGATTTCCACCCCCTGCGCGCAGAGCGGACGGATATTGGTGTTACCCGTCAGGAACCACAGCATCTCGCGCGTGGCGGTCTTCCAGTAGACGCGCTTGGTGGTGAGCAGCGGCATCGCGCCGCCCGACAGGTCGAACCGGATCGTCGCGCCGAAAACCGAGCGCGTGCCCACTCCCGTGCGATCGAGCCGCTCGTCGCCGTGCTCCCAGATGCGGCGCATGAGGTCGAGGTATTGCCATTCCCAATGCGGGGTTGCGGTGGAGGCGGTGCGAAGCGCGGTCGTGGTCATGGCATCAGACTATCCGCCCGCGGGCACCGGCGAAAGCACCCGCGCGCGATGCTCCCCAGCGCAATCAGCCACCATTTTCACAAGGTTGAAGTTTTTGCCGAAAAGCCCCTTGCCACCCCCGGAAGTGCCCTATATAGGCGCCCTCCTGCCCGGGGCGGTCTTCGGATTGCCCCTCCGGTCGGGGAATAGCTCAGCCTGGTAGAGCACTGTCTTCGGGAGGCAGGGGCCGGAGGTTCGAATCCTCTTTCCCCGACCACTTTATACGAGAACGGCGTGTCGCAAGACGCGCCGTTCGTCGTTTCAGGCCCATTTTTTTGTTCAGCGCGAAAAGTATCGGGATCGCATTTCCGCTACCCGCGCCCTGGCTTCGGCGACAGCGCGCTCCTCGATCGCCATAAGCAGGTGTTCGATCGAGCCTTCCAGATGCATCCGCACCGCCGCCCGCGCCCGCACCGGGTCGCGCGCCTCGAGTGCGGCGGCAATCTCCACATGCTGCTCGAGGCTGTAGCGATAGTTGCGGGCGCGCGCCTCCTCCAGCATGCGTCGGCACTCGGGCGAGCGCGAGCGCATTTCCCACAAGTCGCGCACGCCGCGCTCGACCGCGACGTTGTGGGTTGCACGGGCCACGGTCATGTGAAAGTCCGTCAATGCCGCCTGCCAGTCCTCGAAGGAGCCATCGTGACGGCCCATCTCGACGATTGCGCGTCGAAGCACGGCAATGTCCTCGTCGGTAATGTTGGCCGCGGCGAGCGAAGCCGCCTCGCCCTCGAAGATGAGGCGCGCCTGCGCCAGTTCCATCGGCGTGACGTCGGCTGCAGGTGAGGACGGCGCTTCATCCGGCTGCCGCAGCACATAGGCGCCCGAGCCGATTCGCACTTCGACCACGCCCATGACTTCAAGCGCCAGCAAGGCCTCGCGCACGACCGGGCGACTGACACCCATGGTGACGGCCAGCTCACGTTCGGCGGGCATTCGCGCACCGACTGGATAGCGGCCTTCGCGTACCTCTTGCATCAGCCGCGCCGCGACCTTGCGATAGAGACGAGGTGGCTGCATCTCCACGTGTTCGACGTCTGCCTGTTGTCCCTTCAATTGCCCCTCCCCCGGTTTGACCGATTTTTCGGCTTTTCAGGGCTGGTCTTACCAGTCCAGTGACGCGGCGAACAGTCTGAGTTCCTGCAAGGTCAATCGCGTTTGCTGACGCAAATTCAGCCCGAGCGCAGCAGTTGCACGCCCCAGTCACGCTCGAACAGATAGAGCAGCAGCCGCGCCGCCTCGCCGCGCGGACCGGCAAGGCCGCCGTCGCGCTCGATCAGCAGCCGCGCGTCGTCGTGGGCGAGCGGCAGCAGCTTGGTGATCTGTTCGAGGCTGGCGATGCGGAACGGCGTGTCGCCAGACTGGCGCGTGCCGAGCAGTTCGCCGCCGCCGCGCAGTTGCAGATCCTCCTCGGCAAGCCGGAAGCCGTCCTGCGTCTCGCGCATCAGGGCGAGGCGCTGGCGGCCGGTTTCGGACAACTGGTTGCCGCGCAGCAGCAGGCAGGTGGACTTTCCCGAACCGCGCCCGACGCGCCCGCGCAGTTGGTGCAGCTGGGCAAGGCCGAAGCGCTCGGCCTGTTCGATCACCATCAGCGTGGAATTGGGCACGTCGACTCCGACCTCGATCACCGTGGTCGCGACCAGCAGCTTGGCCTCGCCCCGGGCGAAGCGTTCCATCGCCGCGTCCTTGACCTCGGGCAGCAGCTGGCCGTGGACCAGTGCCACGGTATCGCCGAAGCGCTCCTTGAGCGCTGCATAACGCGCCTCGGCGGCGGCAAGGTCGTCGGTCTCGCTCTCGTTGACCATCGGGCAGACCCAGTAAGCCTGCTGCCCCGATTCGATATGGCGCGTCAGGGCGCCGACGACGTCGTCCATGCGCTCCACCGCGACGACGCGGGTGTCGATCGCCTGACGGCCCGGCGGCAGTTCGTCGAGCTTGGAGACTTCCATCTCGCCGTACTGCGCCAGAGTCAACGTGCGCGGGATCGGGGTCGCGGTCATCGCCAGCGTATGCGGCGCGCGGCGTCCCTTGCGCGCCAGCATCAGCCGCTGGCCGACACCGAAGCGGTGCTGCTCGTCGATCACCACCAGCGCGAGGTTCTTGTAAGCCACACTGTCCTGAAAGATCGCGTGTGTGCCGACGACGATCTGGATCGCGCCGCCCAGCAACCCCATCAGGATCGCCTCGCGGGCTTTGCCCTTGTCTCGCCCCGTCAGCAGCGCGATCTCGACGCCTGTGCCCTGCAGCATGCGCGACAGCGTCTCGTAATGCTGACGGGCGAGGATTTCGGTCGGCGCCAGCAGCGCGGCCTGCGCGCCTGCCTCCACCGCGATCAGCATCGAGGACAGCGCCACCACCGTCTTGCCCGATCCCACGTCGCCCTGCAGCAGCCGCAGCATCGGCGAGGGCTGCGCCAGATCACCCTCGATCTCGCCGATCGAGCGGGCCTGCGCGCCGGTCAGCGCGAACGGCAGCTTCAGCTTGGCCCGCAGCGAGCCATCGCCCACCAGCGGCGTGCCGCGCTGCGAGCGGTTGCTTTCGCGCACCAGCATCAGCGCCAGCGCATTGGCGAAGAGTTCGTCGTAGGCCAGCCGGTCGCGCGCGGGGCCGTTGACGCCGCGATGCGCCTCGGTCAGCGCCTCGCGCCAGAGCGGCCAGCCGGTCTTGGCGGTGAGGCTGGGCTCGATCCATTCGGGAAGCTCGGGGAGAGACTTCAGCGCCTGCGCCACCAGCGAGGCGGCGCGGCCCTGCGTCAGACCTTCGGACAGAGGATAGACCGCCTCGCACAATTGCCCGATCGGCGCGGACGAATCCTCCGACACATGTTCGGGGTGCACGATCTGAAGCATCTGGCCGTACTGGTCGATCCGCCCGGCCACCCAGCGCGTCTCGCCGACAGGCAGCTGCTTCTTGCCCGTATAGGAGGCGCGGCCGAAGTATGTGACGGTGCAGATGTTGCCCGCCGCGTCCTCGGCGATGACGCGGAACGGGCCGCGGCCACTGGGCGAGCGGTGTTCGCGAACGGTGAGCGCGACGATGACGTTCTCGCCCACGCCCGCTTCATCGAGGTTGGTGATCGCGCGCCGTTCAACGAAGCGGTCGGGCAGGTGATACGCAAGATCCCTGATCCGGGTAAGCCCCAGCTTTTCCAGCGGCTTGCGCAGCTTGGGACCGACGCCTTCGAGCGCCTCGACTTCGACGAACAGGGAATTGAGAGCTTCAGGCCGCATGACGAGCGCCTCTTAAGGCTTGCTTGGAAAATGCGCAAAAGCGCATTTTCACCGCGGCACCGGCCCACGCCCCCACCCGACCTCCCACGGAAGTATACTTAATGGGAGGTCGGGTGGGGGCGTGGGCCGGTGCCGCAAAATCCGCAATTCGCGGATTTTCATAAATCTCGACGCGAGTGGGGACCGTTTCGCCAGAGCGGGCGGAACCTTGTCCGTCATCGTGCGGTTGGCTCCCCTGTAACAATGAAGGAGAAGCCCATGCTCTTGCCGAACGGAACCGTGTTCGCGATCGTCGACGGAGAGAACTTCGAACTCTATCGCAACACGGGGGCGGAAGCCGAACCCCGACTGGCGGCGATGGACGTACCCGAACTCGAGGCCACCAACTTCAGCGCTGGCGCCCGCCGTCTCGACGGCCCCACACGTCATCAGGCCCGCACCGGCGACGGCAGCAACGACGCGCTCGATGAAAGCGCCCACGTCGCGGCGGTAACGGGATGGCTGAACAGCCAGGTGCTTTCGCGTGAAATCGACCAGCTGGTGGTCGTCGCCGACCCGCGCTCGCTGGGCGAGATGCGCAGGCATTACCACAAGCAGCTCAAGGACGTGCTGGTGGCTGAGGTGCCCAAGAACCTCGCCGGACGTCCCGCGCAGGAGATCACCCGCATCCTGCATGGCTGATCCTTGATCGAGGGGGCTTCGGACAGGCCGTGCCTGACCCTTCGACAAGCTCAGGGTGAGCGGAGGTGAGTATAAACTTCCCTATTCCGCTCAGGCTGAGCCTGTCGAAGCCCCCTCCGCTTCGCACTACAGGAGTTGCCGAGCCTGACACCGCATTGTAACGGCGCGGGCATGACCGAACTCACGCCTCGCCTCGCCCGCCTCAAGTTCCGCGCCTGGCATCGCGGCACCCGCGAGGCGGATTATATGATCGGCTGCTTCTTCGACCGCTTCCATGCGGAATGGTCGGACGAGGACATCACCCTGTTCGAGACCATCATCGAAGAGGAAGATGTCGATATCATGGGCTGGGCGCTCGGCACGATGTCCGTGCCCGAGGAATATCGCGGGCCGATGATCGATAGGATGATGAAGCTCGATTACGTCGAGATTCCGAGAGACTGAACGGGCGCGACTAGAGACCGCCCAGCAGGTGCCCGCCATCGACCGGGATCACCACCCCGGTCATGTACCGCGAGGCATCCGAGCACAGCAGCATGAGCGGCCCGTCGAGATCCTCGAAATTACCGAAGCGCCGCTGCGGAATGCGCTTGGACATCGCCTCGCCCAACTTGCTGGAGAGGAAATCTCGGTTCATGTCCGTGGCGAAATAGCCCGGCGCCAGTGCATTCACGCGGATACCATATCGCGCCAGTTCCAGCGCCATCTGTTTGGTCATCTGCACCACGCCCGCCTTGCTCATCGCATAGACCGCCAGTTGCCCGCCTTGCGCGAGCCCGAGGATCGAGGCGATGTTGACGATTGCCCCTCCTTCTCCCCGATCGCGCATGCGCCTCGCGACTTCGGTGGCCACGAGAAAGGCGCCGCGCAGGTTCGCGCTCATGATGTGATCGTAGTCCTCCACCGTCGCATCGAGCACCGGCTGGGCGCTGGACACGCCCGCGTTATTGACCAGCACGTCGATGGGGCCAGCCTGAAGGACGGCTTCGCGGATGCTGGCTGGGTCGGTGACGTCGAGGGATACGCAGGTGGCATCGCCGATTTCGGCGGCCAGTTTCTCCAGCGCATCCATGCGCCGGGCCGCGAGCACGACATGCGCACCGGCGGCGCTCAGGACTTGCGCGAAGTGGCGGCCGAGGCCGCTCGAAGCGCCGGTTATCAGTACGCGCTTGCCTTGCATTGCTTTCTCCTCTCGTCGTCCCGGACTTGATCCGGGACCGCTGGCGGTGAACCGCCCACCTCATCGGCGCGCGCAGCAAGCTCCTACCTAAAGACCGCCGGCGGTCCCGGATCAAGTCCGGGACGACGCGGGAAGACGATTGTATTTCCGCGCGGCCCCGCATATCCCGCCAATCACCCCTGTCATGACTGATTTCTCCCGCATCATCACGGCCTCGGCGCCGTTGACCCTCGCTTCGGTCACTCGCGGTTCGCAGCCGCTGGTCATGGCCGACCTTGCCCGCGCCATTGCTGCGAAAGGCCGCGCCGTCTTCGTCGCGGACAACGACCAGGCGATGAGCGCCGTCGCCAGCGCCGCGCAGTTCTTTGCGCCCGAACTGGAGGTCATCGAGTTCCCCGCGTGGGACTGCCTGCCCTATGACCGCGCCAGCCCCGCGCTCTCGGTCAGCGCCCGCCGCCTCGCCGCGCTCCATGCGTTGCAGTTGAAGCGACAGGGGCCGCAGCTTCTCGTCACCACCACCAATGCCCTGCTCCAGCGCGTGCTCACTCCGTTCCGCATCCGCGAATCGGTGCGCTTGCTCAAGCCCGGCATGGAGATCGGCCACGAAAGCCTGATCGGCCTGCTGCGCCGCCAGGGCTACCAGCGCACCGACACCGCGATCGACGCGGGCGAGTTCGCCGTTCGCGGCTCGATCTTCGACATCGTGCCCTCGGGCCTCGAAGGCGGCCTGCGCCTCGACTTCTTCGGCGACGAGCTGGAAACGCTGCGCCTGTTCGACACCGGCACCCAGCGCTCCAGCGGCACCGTGCCCGACCACCTGCTGCTGCCCGCCAGCGAAGCTCTGATGGACGAGGACACCGTCAAACGCTTCCGCTCCCGCTACCGCGAGATGTTCGGCGCCAATGCCACGGCCGATCCGCTCTATCAGGCGGTCAGCGACGGCCGCCGCCTTGCGGGCATGGAGCACTGGCTGCCGCTGTTCGAGGACCGGCTGGTCACCCTGTTCGACCACCTCGGCCCCGATGACCTGATCGTGATGGACACCGCCGCGATCGGCGCCGTGGACGAGCGCGTCACCGATGTCGCGGACTATCACAAGGCCCGTCTCGAAACCTCGGGCCAGAAGGCCGGCTCCTACCGCCCGCTGGCGACCGATTCGCTCTATCTCGGCAAGGACGAACTGGACGAACTGATCGCCGCCCACCCGGTCCACCGCGCCGATCCCTTCGCCCAGCCGGAAAGCGGCAAGGTGATCGACTTCGGCTTCGGCAACGCACGCGATTTCGCCCCCGAGCGCGCGCGAGGAGACAATGCCTACGAGGCCGCCGCCAAGCACCTCCACGCCATCGCCAAGTCGGGCCGCAAGGCGATCCTCGCCGCCTACTCCCCCGGCAGCCGCGCCCGCCTCGTCTCCATCCTCGGCGAAGCGAAAGGCCCCGAGCCGCGCGTCGCCGAGACCTGGCAGGAAGCGCTGGGCCTTGCCGTGCAGGGCCGCTCCGCCGCGCTGGTGCTGCCGCTGGAGACGGGCTTCTCCAACGATTCCGTCGAGGTCATCACCGAGCAGGACATCCTTGGCGACCGCCTCGTCCGCCGGAAGAAAAAGAAGAAGGATTCCGACGCCTTCCTCGCCGAACTCGCGGCGCTGACGCCGGGCGATCTCGTCGTCCACATGGATCATGGCATCGGCCGGTACGAAGGCCTGCAGTCGATCCCAGTCGGCAAGAGCCCGCACGACTGCGTAATGCTGACCTACTCCGGCGGCGACAAGCTCTATATCCCGGTCGAGAACCTCGACGTCCTCTCGCGCTACGGCAGCGAGGCGGAAGGCGTCGCGCTCGACAAGCTGGGCGGCGAGGCTTGGCAGAAGCGCCGCGCCCGCCTGAAGGAGCGCATCCGCGAGATCGCGGGTGAACTGATGAAGACCGCCGCCGAACGCGCACTGCGCGAGGCGCCCGCGCTCGTCGCCGAGGAATCGAGCTTCAACCAGTTCGTCGACCGCTTCCCCTGGCAGGAAACCGAGGACCAGGAAGCAGCGATCGCCGATACGCTGGAAGACCTCTCCAGCGGCCGCCCGATGGATCGCCTCGTCTGCGGCGACGTTGGCTTCGGCAAGACCGAAGTGGCCCTGCGCGCCGCCTTCGTCGCGGCGATGGCGGGCCAGCAAGTCGCCGTCGTCGCGCCCACCACGCTGCTGGCGCGCCAGCACTTCTCCGGCTTCGCGGACCGGTTCGCGGGCTTCCCGCTCAACGTCGGCCGCCTCTCGCGCCTCGTGCCCGAAAAGGAAGCCAAGGCCACCCGCGACGGGCTGGCGGACGGCACCATGGACGTGGTGTGCGGCACGCACGCGATCCTCTCCAAGACGGTCAGCTTCAAGCGCCTCGGCCTCGTCATCGTCGACGAGGAACAGCGGTTCGGCGTGAACCACAAGGAGAAGCTGAAGCAGTTGCGCGCCGACGTGCACGTGCTGACGCTGACCGCCACACCGATCCCGCGCACCCTGCAGATGGCGATGAGCGGCCTGCGCGAACTCTCCACCATCCAGACCCCGCCGGTCGATCGCCTTGCGGTGCGGACCTATGTGATGGAATGGGACGAGATGGTGATGCGCGAGGCCCTGCTGCGCGAACACCATCGCGGCGGTCAGAGCTTCATCGTCGTCCCCCGCATCTCCGACATGCCCGAGATCGAGGACTGGCTGCACAAGAACGTGCCCGAGGTGAAGTACATCTCCGCCCACGGCCAGATGAGCGCAGGCGACGTGGAAGAGCGCATGAGCGCCTTCTACGAGGGCAAGTACGAGGTGCTGCTCTCCACCACGATCGTGGAAAGCGGCATCGACATTCCGCGCGCCAACACGATCATCATCCACCGCGCCGACCGCTTCGGCCTCGCCCAGCTCTACCAGCTGCGCGGCCGCGTGGGCCGATCCAAGCTGCGCGCCTATGCCTATCTGACGACCCCACCCGACCGCGCCTTGTCCGAAGTGGCCGAAAAGCGCCTCAAGGTGCTGGGCGATCTCGATTCGCTCGGCGCAGGCTTCCAGCTCGCCAGCCACGACCTCGACATTCGCGGTGCGGGCAATCTCCTTGGCGACGAGCAATCCGGCCACATTCGCGAAGTCGGCTTCGAACTCTACCAGTCGATGCTGGAGGACGCGATCCTCGCCGCGCGCGCGGGCGGTGTCGGGCTGGAGAAGGACACCTCGGGCCTGTCCCCGCAAATCACCGTCGAAGCGCCGATCATGATCCCGGAAGAGTACGTACCGGACCTCGCCGTCCGCATGGCGCTCTACCGCCGCCTGAACGATGCGGATTCGCGCGCCGAGATCGAATCGCTCTCCGCCGAGATGATCGACCGCTTCGGCCCCCTGCCCCAGCCGACCGCGAACCTCGTCCAGCTTATCCAGATCAAACGGCAGGCGATCGAGGCGCACATCGCCAAGATCGACGTCGGCCCGCGCGGCACGCTGGTCAGCTTCCACAACGACAGCTTCCCGAACCCGGCTGGGTTGATCGCCTATGCGGAGCGGCTGAACGGCGCGGTGAAGCTGCGGCCCGACAACAAGCTGGTGCTGCAGCGCGCATGGGGCGATCCGAAGAGCAGGCTCAACGGGTTGCTGCAACTGACCAAGGGCTTGAGTGCAGTGGCGCGGAAGGGGTGATTATGCAGGGGTTTGCCACCCGTGCACCCCGTGAAATGTCAAGGTAGCGCGCGCAGCTTCAGCGTTCTGAAATTGCGAAATCGGCATTACGCCCTGCGGTACTGTTTCCACTTCGTCATTGCGAGAGTAGCGAAGCAATCCAGGGCAGTTTCAAGCCGCTCTAGATTGCTTCGCTACGCTCGCAATGACGAGATAAAGCGCCGCAGGCCATGAATCAGCCCGCAATGCGCACCCCATGCCGCTGGACGCGCCACGCCGACAGGTATTCGGGGTGCAGGGGGGCTATGCTCCCCTGCTTTCCTCTTTCTTCTCTTCAGCCCAGGCCAACTTAGCAAACATCGCCGCACTCATGGGCTGCGCCCGCAGGAACCCCTGGAAATACGCGCAACCTTCGCGCGCCGCGACCTCACGCTGGCCTTCTTCCTCGATCCCTTCGGCGATCACTTCGAGGTCCAGCGCCTTCGCCATCGCCACGATCGCGCGCAGTACCGCCACGTCGCGGCGGTCGGTGGTCACGCCGTCGATCATCGAGCGGTCAAGCTTCAGGTAGTGGATCGGCAGCACCTTCAGGTAGCGGAAGTTGCAGAACCCCGCCCCGAAGTCGTCCAGCGCGATGCGGATGCCTTGCGCGGAGAATTCCGCCATCGTCTGCGCAACCATCTCGATGTCGGCGATGAGGGCCTGCTCGGTGATCTCCAGCGTCAGCTGCCGCAGCGGGAAGCCGGACTCGCGGATCAGCTCGAACATCTGCCGGGTATAGCTGGCGAAGGCGAGGTCGGCGGGCGTCACGTTGATCGAGAGCCGCAACTGGCCCGGCCACGCGCGCGCGGCAAACATCGCCTTGCGGGCGATGTGGCGGGACAATGGCCCGATGTGGTCCGCCCGCTCGGCGATGGCGAACAGCGCGCCCGCACCGATGCGGCCGAGTTCGGGGTGGTTCCAGCGGGCGAGTGCCTCGGCGCCGGTCAGGCGGTCGTCGGCAAGGTTGAACTGGGGCTGGAACAGCACCTCGATCTCGTCGCGGTCGATGGCGACGAGGAGGTCGGCCTCCAGCTGCTGCGCCGAGCGGCCGGGCGGGGTCACCTCGCCATCGGCCCAGGCGAGGCGGGTGCCGGCCTGCTCGTAGGCCTCGCCCAGCGCGTGGCCGAGACGGTCGAGCATCGATTCGACGCTCTCGCCGGTCAGCGCGCGGATCAGCGCGACACGGGGGGAAAGGCGCAGCATGCCGGTGCTGACCGGGATCGGCCGCGCGATCATGTCGGCCAGCTGGTCCGCCACAAGCTGCCAGCGCTCGCGGCTGCAGGCCTCGTTGGCGACGAGAAGGAAGCTGCCGCCCCCTGCCCGCGCCAGCAGCCAGGGGCCGTCGAGCTCCTGTTCCGCGAAGTGGCCGATGCGCGCGGCGACTTCCTCCAGCGCGCCGTCGCCCGCGGCCTCGCCATAAGCCATGTTGATGGCGTCGAGGCGGCGCAGACTGAGCAGCATGGCATGGACATGCGCCAGGTGCGGCATCAGCGCCGGGTCTTCGCGCCACGCGGCGATGCGATCGTGGACCGCGTCGAGCCCGGGAATGCCGGACAGACGATCCTCAATCCGCTTCGCAGGATTGCGGACCCGATCTTTCATGCCTGCATCGTTCAGTTTAACGCCCATCACGCCGCCATAACCCAAACCCCTTGCAAAACCCTTCAAAATTCGCGAGCCCCGGTCCCAGAATGGGACCTTTGGAAAACATGATGGGGAAAGACGTGAAGCTGGCGCTCATCGTCTCCGACAGCGCCAAGGCCCAGGCCGGGGCCATGCTCCTGCGCGATTCGCATCCATGGGTGTCCTCGCAGGAGGCCGACGTGCTGGTCGTGCTGGGCGGAGACGGCTTCCTGCTACACGTGCTGCACGAATTGCTGGACCATGATTCGATCAAGCCGGTCTACGGGATGAACCTGGGCACGCTGGGATTCCTGATGAACGGCCCGCTCGAGGATGGCGAGACCATTGCCCGGCGCGTGGCCGAAGCGCATCCGGTCCCCGTGCGCCCTCTGTGCATGGATGCCGTGACGCAGAACGGCAGCAAGTTCAGCTACTATGCCTTCAACGAAGTCTCGCTGCTGCGCGAAACGCGCCAGACCGCGAAGATCGAAGTCCGCATCAACGGCCGGGTACGCATGGAGGAACTGGCGGGCGACGGCATCCTGCTGGCAACGCCGGTGGGCTCCACCGCATACAACCTCTCGGCCCATGGCCCGATTCTGCCGCTGGGTTCGCGCATGGTGGCGATGACGCCGCTCAACCCGTTCCGCCCCCGCCGCTGGAAGGGCGCGATCCTGCCGGAAAGCGCGAGCGTGGAGCTGCGTATTCTCGAGCCCGGCAAGCGCCCCGTCGCCGCCGTCGCCGACCACAAGGAAGTGCGCGATGTCGCCATCGTGCGGATCAGCGCGACGGCGGAAAAGGAGCTGACCCTGCTGTTCGACCCCGGCTTCACGCTGGAGGAGCGGATCTTCGCCGAGCAGTTCCAGGTCTGAGGGAAGAAATTTCGAAAATAGATCAGATTTTCTGCATCACGGGGTTGCCAAGGCCGATGAAGCTGTTATTGGCGCACCCCTGCCCGGCGGTGGTAACACTGACAGGCTGCTCCCCGATAGCTCAGCGGTAGAGCATTCGACTGTTAATCGAATGGCCGTAGGTTCGAATCCTACTCGGGGAGCCA
>NZ_ALVC01000342.1:0-3433 GCF_000293195.2 Sphingomonas sp. LH128 | reverse complement strand
GTCGTCGCCATGCCGCACGGCCGGGGTCAGCGGAGCGATGTCGTCGCTGGCGGGAATGATGGCGAAACGATGCTTTGGCTTCATCGCCCTCAGCGCGATCAGCGCAGACTGGTCGGTCGCCAGCGCATCGCAGCGGCCTGCCAGGAACGCCTGCCGCGTGCTCTGCACATTGTCGAAGATCACCGGATGCATCGTGACATGAGTACGCCGCGCGACATCTGCGAAGACGATCTCGGTCAGCGACCCGGTCTGCACGCATACTGTGGCACCATCGAGGTCGCGCAGCGTCCTGGCGCCACTGTCGGCACCAATCATGAACGCGGTGTAGTCGTAATAATTGGGTATCGTGAAATTGATGCCGCCCGCGTCGCGCTGCAGGGTCCATGTGGTAGTGCGGGGAAGCACGTCGATCTCGCCGGTAAGCAGCGCGGTGATCCGTTGCTGGCCGGTCAGCGGCACGAAACGCGCCTTGTCCCGGCTGCCGAGCGCAGCCACTGCGATCGCCCGGCAGGTATCGACATCCAGCCCCCGCCAGCGGCCGTGCGAATCGGGAGCGCTGAAGCCGGTGGTGTCCTTGCCCGCGCCGCACCGAACATATCCGCGCGCGCGCACCTCGGCGAGCGTGGGGCCACCCGCAGCCGGTGTTGCCGGGCCTTCGGAGCAGGCCCCCAGCAGCACACTGCCGGCCACCAGGCACGCAAGGGAGAGGAATGCGCGGGCAACGGTCATGGCGCTGCCGTGGTGCTAGCTGCCCCCAGACGGTCGAGCAGGCCAAGGAGATCGGCGAGAAGATCGTCCGGATCCTCCAGGCCGATGCTGATGCGCAGCAGGCGCCCTTCGGGATTGCCGCCGAGCCGTCCGCGCACCGTCATCGGCGCAACGAGACTGCGCGTCCCCCCCCAGGATGCACCGATCACGAATATCCGCATCGCGGCCAGCGCGTCGTCCAGCAGGGCGTCCAGTTCCGGCTGCAGGAGAAGGCTGAATACACCGCTGGCGCCCGTCATGTCGCGCTTCCAGAAAGCGTGGCCAGGACAATCGGGAAGCGCCGGATGCAGCACTCTCGATACGGCGGGATGAGAGCACAATGCCCCGGCAATGCCGGTCGAAACCTTGCCTATATGGGCCATGCGCACGCCCAGCGTCTCGATACCGCGCAATACGAGAGCACAATCATCGGGCGATACTCCGATCCCCAAGACCTTGGCCATCGCCCGCAGACGGACGTGCCAGTCCCGGTCGCGCACCGTCACGCTCCCGAGCAGGACATCGGAATGGCCGGCCGCGTACTTCGTCAGAGCTTCGACCGAGAAATCCATCCCGGCCGCAAGCGGCTTGAACAGCAGCGGGGTCGCCCAGGTATTATCGCAGCCTGTCAGTATGCCCCGCCGCTGCGCGACGGAAACTATAGTGGGCAAGTCCTCCACTTCCATGGTCGCGGAGCCGGGGGACTCGGTCCAGATCAAGCGAACGCTGTCGTCGATGAAGTCTTCTATCCCGCTGCCCGCGAGCGGAGGATAGATCCGGTGCCTTATGCCCTGCGCCGCCAACACATCGGCGCACAAGGCGCGTACCGGCGGGTAGACAGTGTCCGGGATCAGCACGGTGTCGCCAGGCTTGAGCACGCTCAGGAACAGCAGCGCGATGGCCGCCTGCCCCGATGGCAACAGGATCGAGCGCGCGCCCTGCTCAAGCGCAGCGATCTGCGCTTCCAGCACGCGCGTGGTCGGCGTCCCGTCAAGGCCGTACGCGTAGCCGTCAGGCTCGCGCAGACGGCGCTGTGCATAGGCGTCGGCGTTCGGAAACACGATGGTCGATGCACGATGGGTTGGCACCGCAAGGCTGGAAAAGCCTGCCCGGTCCACCTGCGGGCGATGAACGAGTTGCGTCAGATCCTTCATCGGTGTCCTCTTGCGTGAAAGCCACCATGCAGGGTCAGGACAGCGACCTCAATTGGCGACTTGTTCGCGGTCCATAAACCTTCGTTATGGGCTAGCTCCTTTCCATGAGGGAAGGTGCGCGTGGCCGCCTCATCGAGAAAAGCCCCCGACGCCGGGCCGCATAACATCCAGACATGGCGCCGTTCCCGACCATCGATTGTATTGAACCGCGTGGCCGGCTCGTTGCGCGGGCAAAGCGAGTGGCCGGATCTGCCCACATGGGGAATGGCGCTGCGCTTGGAAGGATCGGTGGCCGCGCGCTGGCATGGTTCAGCGTGACAAGCCTGCTCTCGCTGGCGATCGATCATTTCATGGACATGGGCGCCCGGCCACCAATGTCCTGGGCTACACCATCGCCACTTGCGTCGTCTCTCATTGGGAAGACAGGCGCCGCATGCGCGAAGAGGTCCTGTCCGCGCATGCATAACACCTGCGCATGGATCGAGAAGCGCTAATGAATTGTGCGCCGCGCGACCGACCGTAACATCCCTGCACGAATACAAGCATCGGAGCAGCATCCATGAATTCGCTTAAAGCCGGCCTGTTCGCCTTCGCCGCCGCGTCCCTGACCATTTCAGCAACCGCGTCGGCGCATCCGGGCCATGCCGATGCCGAACTGCCCGATTCCTATGCGATCTCGACCCCGCAGATCGCTTTCTACAACACGCCCAACCGCAAGCATGTGCTCATCAACAAGGGCGACCCCGTCACCCTGGGCAAAGTCGCCGTCGATCTCAAGACGGCGTCCAACGTGCTCGTTCAGTTCACCAGCGGCCTTGCGACCGTGACCCCCGAAGGCTGCCCTTGCTCGGTCCGCGTATCGATCCAGTTCGACGGGCAGGATCCGATCGTCATCAAGCGTGTCAACCTGGGCACAGCCAAAACCATGATCGGCGACAAGTACCAAGTCGATCGGCAGTCCGCCGACGGTTCATTCGTACTGCCGCTTCCGGCAGGGCATCATGAAATCTCGCTGGTCGTCCAGCGCATCGAAGGCGACAGCGAAGTGTTGCATGCGTTCTACCCGAACATGCAGGCGCTCGTTTTCCCGGCCGCTCCTCATAAGCACTGAGGCGAACAACCCTCACCTGACGCCCAGCCCGGACGATCCCGGGCTGGGCTTTTTGTCGGCACTTGCGTTTCGTTAAAGAGCGATGACTTTACCTTGAATGACCGTTGGTCATTCAAGGTAAAGTCATCGCGCCCTAGAACATCGCCCTGAAGCCGAAGACGGCGGAGAGGCCGGACACATCCTCGCCGGCGGTGCGGGCCAGTCGTGCGGTTCCGGCCAGCTTGCGCTCCCAGTGTACACCGACATAAGGTGCGAGGGAGCGATTGCGTTCATACCTCAGCCGCGCGCCGAGTTCGAGGCGCTCGAACCCCGATCCGACCGCCAGTGCGGGTACATCCTGAAACGCGAAATCGACTTCGGCTTCGGGCTCCACCACCAGCGACTGGGTGATGCGCTGCTGATAGCCCGCCTTGCCGCGCGC
>NZ_ALVC01000341.1:0-2054 GCF_000293195.2 Sphingomonas sp. LH128 | reverse complement strand
CGGCCTATGCCACGATCAAGGGATTCGAAGTCATGCGAGCCCTGCGCAAAGGACAGGCTCGCCCCTGGTGCCTGCAGCCCGGCATCAGGGGCGAGGTGCGCCTTGTGGAGAGAGCTTTTGGCATTGGGCCCTCGGCGCTGACGGAGGCCATGGGCATGCTCAACCACCATTTCGCAGCAGCCGCCTGATCGGCGCAGAGCGACAGCCTACCTCTGACTGCCGCCAATCTTTGCAACAGAGCCGTAATTATGTGTAGGAGTTTTTACCCATACCATGATTATGGGATGACGTACGAACGAACCTGATAAAAAGCAGCAATGAGGGTCGCACCTAATTGAATTTTCATTTTTTACCGGGGGGTTAAATGAATTTTGCGACCAGTCGAGCAACGGAAGATACGCTGCTGCCCTATTCGGGCATCAACTGCGATATCAATGACGCAACATCGAACCTGCGTACCTTCAATCGCCGTGCCATAGCCGAGCGCTGTCAGTCGCTGCTTGAGGCGGACTCTTCACTCCGATCCATCATACCGAACGGTCTGCTCAGCCATGAGGCCCGGCTGATCCTGCAACTTGCGGTCAAGGGCGGAACGATCGTCAAGGAAGCGGCGCTGTCCTCCTGGCTTTCGGACCGGGCCTTTTACGAGTTGTCCAAGCGCCTCGAACGCCATGGCGTGATCCGGCAAAAGACGGCGCCCAATGATCTGCGGACGAAGCGCATGTTCCTCAACGATGACTTGTGGGACAGCCTTTCCAGTCTGGCGCAAATGCCTGAAAAGCAGGCGGCGGCCAATTGCGAGGCCGTTGCGGCCTGAAATTACCCTCACATTCCTGATTCGGCGGACCTCAGGCCAGAGATGACAGGTCAGAGACGACGAGCCAGACAGCGGCACGGCTGGATGCAGCGGAGCGCGGTCTGGCTCAATTGCCGAGATGATCGCAAAGATGCGCGATCAGATCCTCATCGACAGTGATCGACTTTGATCGGCGGTCATGCGCATTCAGCTCAAAGCTGATCAGGCCGACGGCCTCCAGGCGCTTGAGCAACTGGTGAAAGGCGCGGCCGGAAAGCAGCGATGATGCCGATGCGTCCTTCACGATCAGGCTCTCGCTGACGGTTGCCTGCAGGATCAGCCTGAAATCGTGGCTGAGCAGACTGCTCCCGAATTCCGCCCGCATATCGCTGTCGAGTTCCAGCAGCTTGCAAAGCGTATGCTGCACGCGGCGCCTGACCGCTACGTCGGCAACGCGCATCGGCGGCGCCTGTTGGCCATCTGACTTTTCCACGCTGACTCGCATTCCCCCATTCAGCGGCAAACAGTATGCGCTTGCTCGGCGTCTCAGGCTTGTAAACGCCAATACGCCAGCATGTAACGCGGTTTAAATCCGCGATTTATTCCTGCATCTTTTGCCGGTTATTAATGCACGAATATAATTCGTGAAAATAACGCAGGCGAAAGAAGTACTTTTATTTTTATCACAATCCTAATGACATCGCGCTGAAGCAGAGAAGTATGCCCAAACAGGCATTCACAACAAACGTCTCTGCTCCAGAGCCTGAAATCGCATTTAGGGGGCATTATGAAGTCCAGTTCTTCAATTAGCACGCAAAGTCGCCTGCGCCGTCGGCGTGCAACACTCGCCATCACCACGGCGCTAGTGTCCATCAATGGCGGCAGTGCGCTTGCACAGAGCGTCAGCGTAACCGAACCGACCACCACCACCGCGCTCAACACCAGCATCGCGGCTGCGGCGAACACGCCTTCGGCCTCGGTCGCGGTCAGCGTCACGGGCGCGGGTGTCGTTACCGGCGGCGGCAACGTCGTGCTTTCCTCGCTCGGCGCAGGTCGCGGCGATGGCGCACTCGGCTTTGCCAGCGTGGGCGAACTGGGCGCCGTCGATGCCGATGGCCTGGTCACCGACACGGTCGGCCTGCGGCTGCTGGGCGCCGGATCGGCGGCTGCCGACAACACCGCCACCGTCACCAACAAGTCGTCTGTGAAAAGCGCTGAAGCCCGCAGGGAGGCGTGGGTTTTGGTGGATATGAAGTAA
>NZ_ALVC01000340.1:0-10136 GCF_000293195.2 Sphingomonas sp. LH128 | reverse complement strand
CATCGCTGCGCGACAGGGAGGAACGTACTTGCCTTCGCCTTCCGGCCTTGGCACTCCTCAAGGCGATGAGAGTTTCCCTGATCGCGCTCCTTGTCGCACTGGCTCCCATGCCACTGGCTGCAAAGGACAAACCCGCCCAAGAGGCTGTCTGGGCCTTCGACCGCAGCGACATCCCGGTCGATCCCGATTTCCGCTTCGGCCGCCTCGCCAACGGCATGCGCTACATCGTCCGCCACAACGCGACGCCCGCCGGAACCGCGATCGTGCGCATGGACGTCGAGGCGGGATCGCTCGACGAATCCCCTGCCGAACAGGGCTTCGCGCATTTCCTCGAACACATGGCCTTCAACGGCTCGCAGCGCGTGCCCGAGGGCCAGATGGTGCCGCTGCTGGAGCGCGAGGGGCTGGCCTTCGGCGCCGACACCAATGCCTCGACCAGCTTCGACCGCACGCTCTACAAGCTGGACCTGCCCCGCAATGACCCCGCTCTGATCGACACCGCGCTGATGCTGATGCGCGAGACCGCGAGCAATCTCACCATCTCGCAGGAGGCGGTGAACCGCGAGCGCGGCGTCGTGCTGGCGGAAATGCGCGACCGCAATTCCTGGGCCTTGCGCAACGCCATCGACACGACGCGGTTCTTCTACCCCAAGTCGCTCTACGCCCAGCGCTTTCCCATCGGCACCGTCGAAACCCTGAACGCCGCCGACGCCGCATCCCTGCGCGCCTTCTACGAACGCGAATACGTCCCCGCCCACGTCACCCTCGTGGTGGTCGGCGATTTCGACGTCGCTGCGGTGGAGGCCGGCATCCTGCGCCATTTCAACGACTGGACCGCAAGGCCCGCCGAGCCCCAGCCCTTCCCCGGCCCGGTCAAGGCGAAGGACAAGGCGCGCACCGGCGTCTATCTCGACCCGGCCTTGTCCGAGCGCGTCACCGTCCAGCGCAACGGGACTTATCAGGACGAACCCGACTCGATCGCCGAGCGCCGCGAGACGCTGCTGCGCTCGATCGGCTACGACATCGTCAACCGCCGCCTCCAGCGCCTCGCCCGCAGCGCCGAGCCGCCGTTTCGGGGGGCGGGCTTCGGCACCGGCGACGTGTTCAAGGCGGCGCGCTCGACCCGCATCATCATCGACACCGTGGACGGCAAGTGGCGCGCCGGGCTGGAGGCAGCCGGAATCGAATACCGCCGCGCCCTCGCCTACGGCTTCTCGGCGGCCGAAGTCGCCGAACAGGTGGCGCAAGTGCGCACCGGCATCGTCAATGCCGCAGCCTCGGCCTCGACGCGCAGCAATGCGATGCTGACGGCACTGGCGCTCTCGCTGGTCGATGACGAGATGGTGCCCTCCACCCCGCAGTCGGGGCTGGAACGCTTCGAGCGCTTCGCCCCGCAGATCACCCCCGACGCCGTGCTGGCCGCGCTCAAGCGCGAGGCGCTGACACTCGATGCGCCGCTGATCCGCTTCCAGGGCCGCAAGGCGCCCGAAGGCGGCGAAACCGCGCTGCGCGACGTCTGGAGCGAGGTCATGCGCGCGAAAATCGACAAGGAAGCCGCCGCCGACACCGCGCAGTTCGCGTACACCGATTTCGGCCCGGCAGGGCAGGTCGTGTCGGACACCCGGCGCGAAGACCTCGGCATTCGCGAGGTGCGGTTCGCCAACGGGGTCATGCTGAACTTGCGCAAGACCGATCTGGAGAAGGACCGCGTGCGCGTGAGCCTCGCCATAGACGGCGGCGACCGGCTGAACACGCGCGAGAACCCGCATGCGACGCAGTTGGTGCCCAATCTCGACGATGGCGGCCTCGGCAAGCACAGCCGCGATTCGCTCGACACGATTCTCGCCGGGCGCAGCGTCGGGCTCGGGTTGTCGAGCGCGGCGGCGAGCTTCGATTCGCGGGTGACGACGACCCCGCGCGACCTCGAAATCCAGCTGCAGCTGCTAGCCGCGCTGGTCACCGACCCCGGTTACCGGCCCGAAGGCGAAGTGCGCTATCGACAGGCGATCAACAACTACTTCGCGCAGCTTGATGCGACCCCGGCCTCCGCGCTCGCGGCCCGCATCGGCGGCATCCTCAGCGACGACGACCCGCGTTTCAGCCTCGGCAACGTCGAGGATTATCGCCACTTGTCCTATGCCAAGCTGAAGACCGACGTGAGCGATCGGCTAGCCCGCGGCGCGATCGAGATCGGCCTCGTCGGCGACGTCGACGAAGACGCCGCGATCGCGCTGGTCGCCCGCACGTTCGGCGCCCTACCCGCGCGCGAGACGGTCTTCCACGGCGAGACCGGCCAGCCCCCGCGCCTCTTCGCGAAGGATCGCTCGGCGCGGATCGTGCGGCATACCGGCCCGGCCGATCAGGCGCTGCTGCGCATCACCTGGCCCACGCGCGACGATGCCGATCCGGTCGAGGCGCTCGAACTCGAACTGCTGGAACGGGTCATGCGCGTCGAACTGACCGACCAACTGCGCGAGGCGCTGGGCAAGGCCTACTCGCCCTCGGCATCGAGCCAGCTTTCGCACGAGTGGAAAGGCTATGGCACCTTCTCGGTCAACGCCTCGGTGGACGTCGCCGAAGTGCCCGCGACACGCGCGGCGATCCGGCAGGTGCTGGACGATCTGCGCAAGGCCCCGGTCAGCGCCGACATCCTGCTGCGCGCGCGGCAGCCGATGATCGAAAGCCTCGCCAACGCGCTCAAGAGCAATGCGGGCTGGATGGCACTCGTCGACCACGCGCAGTCCCAGCCCGATCGGATCGAGCGTTTCCAAAATGCGCGCGAACGGCTGCTGGCGCTTACCCCGGCGGACGTGCAGGCGATGGCGCAGCGCTACCTCACGCCCGAGGCCGGGCTGGAGGTGCTGGCGCTGCCGAAGGATGTGACGGAGCCGAAGTGACTCGTCGTCCCGGACTTGATCCGGGACCGCTGGCGGTCTTTAGGCGGGCGCTATGGGCCGGGGCTTCGACAAGCTCAGCCTGCGCGGGTTTGAGAGCGGATCTTTAAATCCCGCTCAGGCTGAGCTTGTCGAAGCCCCCGCAATGCAAGCTGCCCTCAGTCCCGGATTCGTTACCGCGCGTGATTGGGCCGCGTCGGCTTGCCGGTCCGCTCCGCCCAGTCGACGATGAGATCATCATACAGCTTCTGATCGATCAGGTCGTACTTCTCGGGGAAGTTCCGGAAAGCGTCCATCGCGCTGGCGACCGAGCCGGTTTCCATCAGTTCGCGCGCCATCTTCAGGTGGTTCACCGCCGCCGAGACCCAGCCCCACCCGGTCGAAAGCGTGAACCCCGTATCTGGCAAGTTGAACCCAAGCGTGCAAACCGGGATCGGCATATGCGGGATGACCTCGCCCTGCTGCTCGGGCGGAGCGCTGGCGAAAACGATCGCGTCGGCCCCCGCCTCGGCATAAGCGTGCCCCCGCCGGATCGCCTCTTCCACCGAGCCCGAACCGCCGCCGCCATTGGCGCTGGTGTAGAGTTCATCGCAGCGCGCGATGATCACCAGGCCCGAGTCGCCCCGCGCCTTCACCCCGGCCTCGATCCGGCACTGCATCTCCTCGATCGAGCACAAGCCGTTGACGTGCTTGGAATGCTTGGGGTTCACCTCGTCCTCGACGTGATACCCGGCGATCCCCGCCGCGACGTACATCTTCGTGAAGCGGTATGCATCGGCCACCGTCTCGCCCAGCGTATCGGCGTCGGCGATCAGCGGAATATCCATGGCCTGCGCGATGCGGCCCGCCTGATCGATCTGCTCGATCTGGCTGAAGATGCCGTTGTCGGGCACCGCATAGTGAAACGCCGAGCAGGCATGGCCGCCAAGATAGGCCGCCTTGAATCCGACCTGCTGCACAATCCGCCCGGTGAGCGCGCTGTAGGCCTCGGCGGCGACGAAATGCTCGCCGTTCTCGATCAGCGCGCGCAGCTTCTCACCCGGTGTCGGCATCGTCGGCTCTCCCTCTTTCGAACGGAGGGCTCGCACGAAGCCGCCGGGCGGGCAAGCGGGTCAGGCGGGTATCGGCCCCGCGTTGTTGCCGATCCGCTCGAGCGCGGGGACGAGCTGGTCGAAATGATCGATCACCGCCGCCGCGCCGAGTTCGCCCGGCGGCAGGTCGTTGAAACCGAAACTGACTGCGACGCACGGCAGCCCCGCCGCCGCCGCTGCGCGCGTGTCGTACGTGGTATCGCCGACATAGGCCGCACGCCCTTCCCCGCCGCGTTCCAGCATGAGCTGCAGCAGGTCGGGACGCGGCTTGGCCCGGCCGGGGCCGAGGGTGTCGCCGCCAATCACCGTGTAGAACCTCTCCGACAGGCCGAGTTCGCCGAAGATCTTCGTGGCGAACCGCTCCAGCTTGTTGGTGACGACGGCGATCTTCACGCCGCGCGCCGCCAGTTCGTCCAGCATCGCCGTGCCGCCGGGGAACAGACAGGTCTCGACCGCGATGTTCGCCTCATAGAAGGCGAGCAGCGCATCGTGCAGTTCCTCGAAGCGCACATCGTCCACCGCGCCGCCCGTCGCGACGAGCGCATTGGCGAGCATCTTGCGCGCGCCGCCGCCCACGAACCCGCGCACTTCCTCGCGCGGGACCGGTCGGCGGCCTTCCAGAGAAAGGGCGTGATTGACCGCGTGGCCAAGGTCGCCGAGACTGTCGAGAAGGGTTCCGTCGAGGTCGAAACCGACGATCTGAAAAGGAAAGCTGGTCATTGCGCCAAGCAGTGCAGGCTCGGGATGGAAACCGCAACAATTTGCTGGCAGGAGAGCACCCATGACTTTGGCCAGTAACCCCCTCGCAATCGTCGTCCTCGCCGCCGGCAAGGGCACCCGCATGAAGAGCGACCTGCACAAGGTGCTCCATCCCGTAGCCGGCCGCCCGATGCTGGAACATCTGCTGGCGAGCGCCGCGCAGTTGGCTCCCGAGCGGCAGGTCGTGGTCGCCGGGCATGGGCGCGAGCAGTTGGAAAAGGCGCTGGGGAGCCGCGCGACGATCGCGGTGCAGGAGCCGCAGCTCGGCACCGGCCACGCGGTGCAACAGGCCGAGGGCGCGCTGGCGGGGTTCGACGGCGACGTGCTGATCCTCTACGGCGACGTGCCCTTTGTCCGCGAAGAGACGATGCACGCGATGATCGCCCGCCTCCATGCCGAGGATGCCCCGGCAGTGGTCGTGCTCGGCTTCCAGCCCGAAGACCCGCTGCAGTACGGCCGCGTGCTCGCCCATGACGACGGGCGCATCGCGATGATGGTCGAGTACAAGGATGCCACCGAGGAACAGCGCGCCTGCCGCTTGTGCAACTCGGGCCTGATGGCGGTGAAGTCGGCCGATCTGTTCGACCTGCTCGCCAAAGTCGGCAACGAGAACGCCCAGGGCGAGTATTACCTCGTCGATATCGTCAATATCGCCACGCTCGAAGGACGCGCCTGCGCGGTGATCGTCACTGCCGACCCGGACGAAGTCGGCGGCATCAACAGCCGCGGCGAACTCGCCGAAGCCGAAGGGCGCTGGCAGAAGAAGCGCCGGGTGCAGGCCATGGCCGACGGCGTGACCTTGATCGCGCCGGAAACCGTATTCTTCGCCTGGGACACGAAGCTCGGCCGCGACGTCACCGTCGAGCCCAACGTGGTGTTCGGCCCCGGTGTGACCGTCGCCGATAACGTCGTCATTCACGCCTTCTCGCACCTCGAGGGCGCAACGCTCGAAAGCGGCGTCGCCATAGGACCCTACGCTCGCCTGCGGCCCGGCGCGGTGCTCAAGGCCGGGTCCAAGATCGGCAACTTCGTCGAGATGAAGAACGCCGTGCTGGGCGAAGGCGCCAAGGCCAACCACCTCACCTACCTCGGCGACGCGGTGGTCGGCGCGGGCGCCAACATCGGCGCGGGCACGATCACCTGCAACTATGACGGCTACTTCAAGCACAAGACTGTGATCGGCGAACGCGCCTTCATCGGCTCCAACAGCGCGCTGGTGGCGCCCGTGAAGATCGGCGCCGATGCGATCGTGGCGGCGGGCAGCGCGGTCACCCGCGACGTGGCCGATGGCGAACTGCGTCTCGTGCGCGGAGAGCAACTGGTCAAGCCCGGCTGGGCCGACCGCTTCCACGACGCGATGAAGAAGAAAAAGGCCGAGTTGAAGGGCTGAGCTGACGTCAAAGGACAGCGCCCGTCATCCCAGCGAAGGCTGGGACCGCTGGCCGCGTAGAGCCCAACCCTCTGCTGCAAAGTGCTAACGCAACGTAGCGCCTAAAGATTTGACAGCGGTCCCAGCCTTCGCTGGGATGACGGGCTTTGTCTTCAAACGCCTTGCTGTCTTACGATCCAATCACCTTCCTGCGCGCGATATTGCTCAGCTCTACTTTGGCGATCTCGCTCTTGGGATCGTACTGCAGCGACTGGTCGTAGAACTTCTCCGCCTCGTCATACTGCCCCATCGCCGCCTTGGTGAAACCCATCCCCCGCAGGGCGCGCGCCGCTATCCGTGCGTCCTTGCCGGTCGTGGACTTGTCGACCACGGCCCACGCCTTGGCGAACAGATCGTAGCTGCCTTGCCAGTCACGGCGCGATTTGAAGAGTTCGGCATATTCGTTGGCGAAATGGGCATTGCCCGGCGCCATCTGCGAGGCCTGCCGCAATTCAGCCTCGGCAAGATCGCCGCGACCGAGATCGATGAGCGCGAAGCCCTTGCCGAAATGCGCCTCGCACAGCGCGGGATCGACTTCGACAGTGGCACCGGAAGCCGCTCCGCCATCACGGCAAAGGCGTGGGCGCAAATCGCCGGAAAGCCGCTGGTCGGCATCGGCGATGACCTTGTCGAACAGCTTGACCGCCTGCGCCTGCTTGCCCTGACGGATCAGATCGTAGCCCTGCTGGACATGGGCGGCGGCGTCGAAGCGGGTATCCGTCACCCGCGCGGCGGGTGCGAAACTGGCCGCCACAAGATGCGGCTGTTGCTGCACGGGTTCGGCATGAGCCGTTCCCGCGATGAAAATCGAAACAAGAACGGAAGACGCAATTCGAGCGTTCATCGGTGTTTTTCCTCTCCCCAAAACACCGATACCGCGCCGGTCTGTGCCGAGCCCTTCTACGTGGGCCAATCGTCAGACAGTGTTCGTTGAACTGCGAAGAATATCCGACCGGCGCGGTTTGACAAGTCATCTTGCCGAAATCAAACCCTCGTCTCATCGCACATGGCCCGCTGGTGGGCCGACGACGGAGATTTTCGATGGCAAACAGCCCCTGGAGCCATACGCGCAGTTCATCGCTTTCCGACGACGTCGATTTCGAGATCAAGGGCCAAGAACTCCAGTTCGTCGAGATCGAACTCGATCCCGGCGAAAGCGCGGTGGCCGAAGCCGGGGCGATGGTCTGGAAGGACGCCTCCATCGACATGACCACCGTGTTCGGCGACGGCTCGGCGGATCAGGGCGGCGGCTTCATGGGCAAGCTGCTGGGCGCGGGCAAGCGCCTCGTCACCGGCGAGAGCCTGTTCACGACCGTCTTCACGCATCGCGGCTCAGGCAAGGCGCGCGTATCCTTCGCGGCGCCCATCCCCGGCTCGATCCTGCCGATCAAGCTGGACGAAGTCGGCGGACGGCTGATCTGCCAGAAGGACGCTTTCCTGTGCGCCGCGCGCGGCGTGTCCATCGGCATCCACTTCCAGCAGCGCATCATGACCGGCCTGTTCGGCGGCGAAGGCTTCATCATGCAGAAGCTGGAAGGCGACGGCTGGGTCTTCGTCCAGATGGGCGGCACCGTGATCGAGCGCGAGCTTCGCGCCGGAGAAGAACTCCACGTCGATACCGGCTGCGTCGCCGCCTTCCAGCCCAGCGTGGAGTTCGACGTGGTGCGAGCAGGCTCCGTCAAGTCCATGATTTTCGGTGGAGAAGGCGTGTTCTTCGCTCGCCTGCGCGGCCCCGGGAAAGTCTGGATCCAGTCGCTGCCGTTCTCGCGGCTCGCCGGGCGGATGCTGGCGGCGGCAGGCTCGACCGGCGGTCAGAACCGCGGCGAGGGATCGCTGCTGGGCTCGCTGGGCAACCTCATCGACGGCGATTGATGACGCGAATGTAATGTGCAGGACAGCGCCCGGTCATCGGCAATCCGACACTGTCCTGCCATGGCTCACGATACATCCGCCTTGCCGATGATATCACGATATGATATCGCGATATCATGACGCGCATTCTCGCAGACCTGCCCGACGAGGACATCCGCTGGCTCGACGCCCGCGCCGCCGAACTCGGCCAGTCGCGCGCCTCGGTCCTGCGCGAGGCGGTATCGACCTACAAGGCCCAGGCGCAGCCGGCGAGCGGCAAGGACTGGCTGGATCAGGCTTTCGGCATCTGGAAGAACCGCCAGGACATCGGCGATCCAATAGATTGGCAACGCCGCGAGCGCGCTTCGTGGACCCGGCCGTGGGATAACGACTACGAAGAGGTGAAGGCCGAATTTCCGGACCTTTTCGACGAGCAGGATGACCGCGAACGCGCGCATTATCTCGCCCAATCCGGCCGGAAGCCGTCTGCGGAATGAGCGGCTATTCGTTCGACAGCAATATCCTGATCGATGCGCTGAACGGTTTTCCGCCCGCCCACGCCGAGATCGCACGTGTTGATCGGCCCTGCATAAGCAGGCTGGTCTGGACTGAGGTTCTTTCCAAGGAAGGCGGCGCAACTCTCAGGAACATACAGATATTCCTGTCCGGCTTCCTGATCGAGGAAGTGGATGCGGAGATCGCTCGCCATGCCGCAGCGCTGCGACGTGAGCGACCGAAACTGAAATTGCCCGACGCGATCATCCTGGCCTCTGCGCAAGTGCGCCAGCGCATTCTGGTTACACGAAATACCAAGGATTTTCCGGCAAGCATGCCGGGCATCCGCGTCCCCTACTCTCTCTAGACCAAGGCACTTAATCTCATGTGTGGCATCATCGGCATCGTCGGCAAGGAAGACGTGGCGGACCGGCTGGTCGACGGCCTGCGCCGGATGGAATATCGCGGCTACGACAGCGCGGGCGTCTGTACGCTGTTTGACGGCCAGCTCGTGCGCCGCCGCGCCGAGGGCAAGTTGATGAACCTCGTCAAGGAACTGGCGCGTGATCCGGCGCCGGGCCTGACCGGCATCGCCCATACCCGCTGGGCCACCCACGGCGCGCCGACCGCCGCCAATGCCCACCCGCACGCGACCGCCGAACTGGCGCTCGTCCACAACGGCATCATCGAGAACTTCAAGCCGCTGCGCGAGGCATTGGAATCGCGCGGGCGCACCTTCGAGAGCCAGACCGACACCGAAGTCGTCGCGCATCTGGTGTCCGAGCAGGTCGAAGCGGGCGTATCGCCGGAAGACGCCGTCAAGGCGGTCCTGCCGCAGCTGCGCGGCGCCTTCGCGCTGGCCATCGCCTTCCGCCGCTTCCCGGACATGCTGATCGGCGCCCGCCTCGGCTCGCCGCTGGTCGTCGGCTACGGGGATGGCGAGACCTACCTCGGATCGGACGCGCTGGCCCTCGCCCCGCTGACTCAGAAGATCACCTACCTCGAGGAAGGTGACTGGGTCGTCATCACCCGTGAGGGCGCGACGATCTACGACGCCGACAACAATCCGGTGACGCGCGAAGTCGTCACCTCCGGCGCGTCGGCCGTGGCGATCGAGAAGGGCAATTTCCGCCACTTCATGCAGAAGGAAATCTTCGAGCAGCCCACCGTGGTCGCCCAGACGCTGCGCAGCTATCTGCGCCAGGTCGACCAGTCGGTAGCGCTGCCGCAGATCGATTTCGACCTCGGTTCGGTCAAGCGCATCACCATCGTCGCCTGCGGCACCAGCTTCTACGCCGGCATGGTCGCGAAGTACTGGATCGAGACTTTCGCCCGAGTACCCGTCGATATCGACGTGGCCAGCGAGTTCCGTTACCGCGACCCGGTTCTGGAAGACGGCGGCCTCGCCCTCTTCATCTCGCAGTCGGGCGAGACGGCCGACACCCTCGCCGCGCTCAAGCATTGCAAGGCGGCCGGGCAGACCATTGCCGTCGTCGTCAACGTGCCCACCAGCACGATGGCGCGCGAGGCGGACCTGCTGCTGCCGACCCACGCCGGTCCGGAGATCGGCGTCGCCTCGACCAAGGCCTTCACCTGCCAGCTGGCGGTGCTTTCCGC
>NZ_ALVC01000339.1:0-3076 GCF_000293195.2 Sphingomonas sp. LH128 | reverse complement strand
CGGCCTATGCCACGATCAAGGGATTCGAAGTCATGCGAGCCCTGCGCAAAGGACAGGCTCGCCCCTGGTGCCTGCAGCCCGGCATCAGGGGCGAGGTGCGCCTTGTGGAGAGAGCTTTTGGCATTGGGCCCTCGGCGCTGACGGAGGCCATGGGCATGCTCAACCACCATTTCGCAGCAGCCGCCTGATCGGCGCAGAGCGACAGCCTACCTCTGACTGCCGCCAATCTTTGCAACAGAGCCCAACGACGTGCCTACGGCCGCGGGCGCGCCACGATCTGGCCGCAGTTCGCCGAGGCCTCCGCGCGTTTGGTCGCTCGCGCGGTCGCGCCCCAGCGGGCGGCGCCGCCAGCCACCGCCATTCCGGGGCTCGCCGCAGTGCTGGCGATGAGCGATGCGACAGGCATGCTCCAGCATTCGATCGGCGTGGTTCCAGACCGCCGCCACGGCTACTGCCTCGACGACAATGCCCGCGCGCTCATGCTGATGAACGTGGCGCAGGGTCTGTCCGCAGCGGAGCGGATGAAGTGGACGCTCGCCTATGCCGCCTTCGTGCAATCCGCCTGGAACCCCGATCTCGGGCGTTTTCGAAACTTCATGCGGTTCGACCGCAGTTGGTGTGAGGATGAAGGCTCCGAGGACTCGAATGGGCGGGCGATCTGGACACTGGGCGAGACTTATGCGTGCGCACCCGATGACGGCGTCGCTGACTGGGCGCTTCATCTCTACGACGATGTGAACAAGAACATGGCGCCACTGGGATCACCCCGAGCAATCGCTTTTGCCATGCTTGGCGCCTGCGCCGTACTGCGCCGCGATCCGGAGCACCGCGCCTCCCGCGATGCTGCCACGCGCGGCGGCGACATCCTGATGCGTCTTCTGGGCGAAGGGCGGCGGCCGGACTGGGCGTGGTTCGAAGCCGTGATCGGCTACGACAATCCGCGCCTGCCCCAGGCCCTGATCGAAGCCGGCGCACTGCTGGGGCAGGAACACTGGACCGACGCAGGACTGGAAACGCTGGAATGGATATGTGCCCAGCAGGTCTCGGCGAAGCGCCAGTTCCGGCCAATCGGCTCGGAGAGCTTCCATAAGGAGCACAATTACCTGCCTTTCGACCAGCAGCCGCTGGAAGCGCAGGCGGCGATCGAGGCTGCAGGATCGGCATGGCTAGTAACCGGCAACACATTCTGGCGCGAGCATGCGATGATGGCATGGCGGTGGTTCTTCGGCGACAATGACCGGGGTGCGATCCTTGCTGACATTGCGACGGGGCGTTGCCGGGATGGGGTAACTCCGCGCGGTGCCAACGCGAATTGCGGTGCGGAGTCGATACTGGCCTTTCAGTTGTCGCATTATGCGCTTATGGAGATTGTCCCTCTGTCCACCCCGCTCCCGCGGGAAGGAGGAATGCTTGAACCGGCCTGAAAACGTTTGGTCTGAGCCGCTTCGTATCTTCGAGACGCGTCTGCACGCCGATCCGGCGCGCGTGGTTATACGCCCCTTCCATCTCGGCTGGCAGGCGAAGAATGCGCCCGGAGGTCGGGCGCTGGCCCTGGTGGATGACATCGCCGCGCTCACCGAGGAGCGCGCTGCGCTAGAGTACGAGCGCGTGCTGCGCGACTTCAAGGAACGCCACTGGCAGACCGAAAGGATTTTCGCCTGCCGCTTCGATGAAGTGGCAAGCAACCTTGGCCTCGATCCCACCCTGTTCTCGGAAACCAAGCAGCGGCTGATCGGCTCGTATTTCTGCCATGAGTATACCTTCGCCGCAGCTGCGCTCATGAATCCGTCGATCGTCCCTTCCCCCGACCAGACAGGACTGCATGGCGGCTGCGTGCGCTTCATCATGAGCCTGCGCGCGGTGGGCGAAGGCCATATCAGCTCGATCGCCTTTCGCGAGGGTATCGCGGAATGCAGTGGCGATTTCCGACTCTGGCCGCAGGCCGCCTTCGCGACATCGGTGGAACTTGACGAGGAAGACCAGTTCGATGCCGACTGTTCGGTGTCGGTTCACCGCCACACGGAATCGAGCCTTTCCAACACGGTGATCTTCCCGATAACCGAGCAGCAGCGCGGCGGCCTGGAGGATCTGCGCCTGGTGCGCTTCGATCATGGCGGCGGCGATTTCGAATGGGTCGGTACCTACACTGCCTATTCCGGTAGTTCGATCCGGTCGGAATTGCTGCGCACCCGTGATTTCCAGCGTTTCGATCTCGAACCGATCCGGGGGGAGGCGGGCCGCAACAAGGGCATGGCGCTGTTCCCTGAGAAGATCGACGGACAATTCGCCATGGTCGGGCGGCAGGACGGCAAGAACCTGTTCCTGCTCAAATCGGACACCATCGATACGTGGGACGACGAGGGCGTGTTGCTGATGGAGCCCAAGTACCCCTGGGAGTTCATCCAGATCGGCAACTGCGGCAGCCCGATCCCGATCGATGAAGGCTGGCTGATGTTCACGCACGGAGTCGGCGCCATGCGCAAGTATGCCCTCGGCTGTGCGCTGCTCGATCGTAGCGACCCCGGCAAGGTGCTCGCTCGTACGCCCGAGCCGGTGCTCACGGCGGAAAATGCGGACCGTTCGGGTTACGTGCCCAATGTCATCTACACCTGCGGCGCGCTCAAGGTCGAGGATCGGTTGCTGATCCCCTATGGAATATCCGACAGTACCGTGGGCTTTGCGACCTGTTCGATAGGCTCCCTTCTTGCGATGATGGAATAGATTGGGGGCGGGCAACGGCGCCGATCAAGGGCCGAATTCAGGCGGTCAAGCGCGGAGCGGGTTATGCCCTCAAGAAGCGTCTGAAAAAGCGAGGCGCGGCTCAACGGATTTCACGGCCTTCGGTGATGCTTGCCACCTTCCCACGCTCGTCGCGCTGTTCGGCGTGATCAGCCTACCGGTCGACGGCGGCTGTCTATGGCTGCGTGCCTATCCGGAATATCATCCGCGCTCGAGAGCAGAAGAAGAGTTCGGAGAGGCGGGCGTTACAAAGGGTTGCTGGCCCCCATCACAGCAGCTTGTCGAGCGTGATCGGCAGGTCGCGGACCCGCTTTCCCGTCGCATTGTAGATAGCGTT